>JANXVV010000361.1 GCA_025351525.1 Humisphaera sp.
CCTGTGTCTTTCGGCCATGCCGGCACAGGTCTCGGAGTACCGCGACCTGTGGCACCCCACCCATACGCGGAATTTATTGCAGGCCGGTTCCTCAGTGAACTTCGGTCGCGGGTTGCCGAATATCACCGCATTCGGGACAGCGGTCCGGGGAGGCGCGGAGGTCGTAGCCGCACTTCCCGCAAAGGCCTTGGCGCATTCTCCGTTGCTCCGGAGATTGGTTCCTCATCGCGCGAACTAAGGCGCATAGTGCCGGCCAGATCCATCGCACTGTTCCCCAGCTCATCAGAATTAACACCAAAAACAATCCAACAATGCTACGCGGCGCACCGGAATACCACCATATTTTGAAATCGCTTGGCACCAGAGGCCCACCGGGATCGGCTGTTGCAATAGGCAGCAGCACGCTGTCGTCCTTGTGTGTGGGGGATGAATAAAACGAGTTTCCGCATGCGCGGGGATCGATTGTTTCATTGCTCAATCCCGCATTGACCAAGCCGGCGGGTCCGTAAATGTTGTCGTTGTTCACTCCGGCAAAGCTGGTATGTTGAAACTCGACGTGACCATCCCCGTAAAGCACGTTCTGTCCGCCGAAATGATTTTTCGTATTTCCCGCCCACTGCTTTGAAATGCCATCGCTCATCGTCAACGACCACAGTTCCGGAGTGCCGGGGTTCATGTCGGCCGCGAGGGCGAAATCCGCTTTCAGCGTGTTGGTCCATCGGTATCCGAGGCTACGGGCAGCCGGTGACGGATACGGATTGGCAATGCTATAGCTAAGGTTTTTCTCCGACGGGAAGTTGGAGTAATCCTGTACGGTTTTCCCCTTCCCACCGACATCGAATGGCTCGGGATTGATCGGCACTGGGCAGATAAACACACTGGCTGAAAAATCCTGTGTCCGTAAAAGAAGATAGAACGCGGCAGTGACATCGTTCGGCTGTGGGCCATCGGCAGCGAATGGATTGCGGGCTGAAACGCCGGTATAGGCACGCACGTTGGGATCGGCAGGATCGTACAGCGTCCGGGCAAGGTTCCCGCCGTTTTCGTTTGCGTACAACTGCATCGCCTGACCGATTTGTCTTAAATTCGACCCGCATGTTATGTTGTATCCCCGGCCTCGTGTGCGAACAGTACCGAGCAACAAAAACGTCAGAAACAAGATCGTCAGAACGATGGAAATGTACAGGTCGATATGCGTGAAACCTTGACGTGATGAACGCTGCATACAGACTCTCGACTGATTCAGTCTCTTTCGGAATGATCATCGCTTCAGCGGAAGCCGTTCCACTCGATTTATTATGTCTTCGGGTTCGTAGACTTTCGCTTTCAACTCAAGATCTTCAATCAACTGCCCGATCGTAATCTCAAGTTGATGCGAATAAACAATTCCGGAAAAGAAGATATGCAATCGCTGTCGCCGGGCAGCTTCCACCAGCAGATCGCGATCTTGGGTCACGAGAATGCATTGAAGAAATGCAGATCGGTCAAGCAATTCGGGATCAGGCAAACTCTTGTTGCCGTCTTCTTCCGCAGTCACGACAAAAACAGCACGCTTGCGGAGTTCAGCCGTCGCGGCTCCAGGGATGTGCCGGTCCATGTATAAGCGAAGGCTCACGGGCGCAGGCCCATTTCGCGGAGCTTTGTTTGCCCCGGCGACATAGGTTCCGCCAATCGCTCCGCCGACGCCAAATCCACCTCTGCATTGATGCGGCTATCCATCTCCGCCTGGTGATCGTAGTAGTATGCCAACGCCGAACAGATTTGGGCCATTGTCAATTGGGGATAGGCTTGATGCAGATCGTGGGGGGATTCCACTCCGGATCGGACGGCCGCTGCAAGATGAATCACCTTGAAGCGAGTTCCAGCGATTCGGGGGATGCCGTGCTCGTCAATCGTCACATGATTTTGAGCCATCGTTCCGGTCATAGGTCACCCGACAAAAGTATATTGTCATTCGTCGATCACGGATACGTCGACTTCGCCGGTTGATCGCCCGGCATCTCCAGCGCGCCGACCAGATCGCTTAGCCGATCGATCCTCATCTTCACCAGGTATTCCGTCAGCCCCTGGCAGATTTTGTTAGGGGTGGCGGGATCGACGAAAAGGGCCGTCCCGATCGCCACGGCGCTGCTGCCGGCAAGAATGAACTCGACGGCGTCCTGCCAGGTCTGCACGCCGCCCATTCCGATGATCGGCACGCCCGCCGACTTGGCGACTGTGCGATACACGCGGCTGACCAGGTGCAGGGCGATTGGTTTGATGGCCGGGCCGGAGAGGCCGCCGGTCACATTCGCGAGCCGCGGTTTTTTCTTCCAGATGTCGACGGCCATCGCGGTGAACGTGTTCACGAGCGACAAAATATCCGCCCCGCCCTCGATCGTCGCGCGGGCGGTATGGGTGATGTCTTCCACGTTCGGCGACAACTTCACGATCAACGGTTTGTGCGGCAGGACTTTCTTGACCAGGGCCGTCAGTTCCTTCAGTCGACCGGGATGGGTGCCGAAGGTCAGGCCGTCTTTCACATTCGGGCAGGAGACATTCAACTCGACGGCGGCGATGCAATCCAGCCCATCCATCGCGGCACACGTCTCGACGTAATCATCGAACGAATGTCCCGCCACATTCACGATCACCGGGCAGGGCATCCTCTTCAGCAAAGGCACCTTTTCCGCGAGAAATCGATCGAGCCCGACGTTGGCCAATCCGATGGCGTTCAACATCCCCGCGCGCACTTCGACAATGCGGGCCGGTTCATTGCCGACGCGCTCTTCGCGGGTGATGGATTTGGTGACGAAGGCCCCTAGTTGGGAAAGGTCCATGAAATCGGCGTACTCGAACGCGTAGCCGCACGTGCCGGAACAGGTGAGGGTGGGGTTGGCGAGCGGGAGACTGGCGAGATTGAGGGAGAGGTCGGGCATAACAGCATTCGTTTAAATTTTGTCGAGCCATGGGAATAGGATGCGCGATCACATTATTTGCGTGAACTCGATAGCCGAATGCCCAGCACATCCGCAAGTCGGGTGCGGAATTCCGTCCAATCCTCACCGTCCTCCGCGAGAACCTGCGCCACGTCGAACCATTGGTTGGTTGTAGGCGATTCCTGTTTGAGTTTCGCTTGATTCAATCCCGTTTTGAAAATAAGAGTCCAGCATTCGCGAAAGTCCTGAAGGCGTGCTTTTCGGTGCGATTTCTCCGCCTCTCCGGCGCGATTATGGGCATTACTCTTGTCCGTGCCGCCTTTAATTTCAATCGCAAGTTTATTGCGAAGGACACCACCTTGCTGAAGCTGAATGCGCACGTCAGGATCGCTGGAAAGTGAGATGACGACCGTATTCCCGGAAGAATTTCGGAGTGTAAGCTTGTTTTCGGACTGCTGTACGATTGTCTTTCCCACAATCTTTCCGATCGCCAGAAAGACATCTTTCGTAGCCTGTTGACCGATACGATTATTGTTTGCGCCTTGAAACTGAGCGCCTAACGTCAACAGTGGAAGTTCCGCCAAATCTTCCGGCCGTATACGCGGCGAAATTTCGCGAACGAGTTCCCCCATCGCACGACCCATTTCACGGCAGAACTGCGGGAGCAATGTCTTTTGCTTCTCCGTGATGAGCCCGGAATTCTCCATGGATTTAAGTCGGCCCATACCGGTTCCTGAACCATAAAAAGTCTTTTGTGGAATACCGGCCAAGAGCCTGTAGTATCCCACGAGAGTTGGCTTGATCTGGAGGAGCAGTGGTGTCGGAAACACTTGCTCGTCGCGAATTTGTGCCGAAGCCAGGATCTTCAGGGCATCAGCAGGTGCAAACTCAATCAGCTGGCTCTTTAGAATGCTGGGATCAGCTTCCGCCAATGCCTCGCCCAGTGCGCCGGAAAGCCATGTTCGCCGCGCGCTCAGCAACAGTTGATGAAATGCAATTTGGCGAGAAATACTCGGGCATTTGACCTCTTCTCGTTTACTGGACAACCGTGCCATTCAGCCGCCTTTCCGCGATGTGAATATAGTCCGGGTTTAATTCGATGCCCAGAAAGCGGCGTCCGAGATCGTGAGCAACCACGCCGGTCGTTCCAGAACCGATGAATGGATCAAGGACAAAATCACCTTCCTTGGTCGAGAGCGAAATGCACGGTTTGACCAGCGCGGGAGGAAAGGTCGCAAAATGTGCATCCCGTATTGCCAGTGTGTTGATGTCCCAGACGGTGCGAGTATTTCGATCGTTGGGGCCGCGAATCGCCCGGTAATCATAGACGTACCGCTCTGATTTACTGAAAAGAAAAAGGTACTCGTGGCTTCGGGTGGGGCGGTCCTTCACGCTCTCGGGCTGGCAGTTGGGTTTATTCCAAATGATATCCGCCCGAAGGAACCAACCCGCGTCCTGCAGCGCAAAAGCAAGTCTCCACGGGACGCCAACCAAATCCTTGGGCTTAAGTCCTTTGGGTGTGGGGGGTCTCGAATCCATGGCACGAACAGGATTTTTCCGATCGGGAGCTCGCCATGTCCTACCCCCGGAAGTATACGAGTCGCCAATATTCAGCCAGAGCGTACCATCTTGTTTAATCACCCGCCGAACCTCTTCGAACACCACCACCAGGCGCTTGATGTATGCATCCAAAGAAGGTTCCAGCCCGATTTGTCCCTCGATATTGTAATCGCGTAGAGACCAATAAGGCGGTGACGTAACGCAGGTTTGAAACGTGTTATCGGGAACCCGTGCCAGAACCTTCGCGCTATCTCCTGCGATCAACGCAGAATCTTCCGCGCCACCGTGAAACAGCGAGCCGAAATCCTTCCCCAGCCCGCCGATCGGCATGGAAAGAACTTTACGTGTCGCTTGAGGAAACAAAACCTCCGGTGGCATCCAATTTCTCCGAAGAGGAACCCTTATCGAAATCTATTTGGCGCACAGGGCACCGGATCCCCGCGTTCGACGCACGATTCAAAGATTCCCCGAGCAAGCCGCTGGGCAATTTCAGTGGTTTCGACCAAGCTGCGCCCCTCGGCCACCAATCCGGGAACATCGGGGCTGGTGGCTACAAACCCGCCTTCTTCAAGCAGTTCAATGTGCAGGCGGATGGCGACTTCGTCCTTGGGAATCCTCGAGGCATTTAATTTGAGTTGGCAACCTGCTCAGGCGTTCGTGTACACCTTATGCCTTGGCCGTCCGCGCAGCATCTCCGCTTTGCCCCACGCTACCACCTTCAAAAACGCTTCGCTCTTCATAAACGCGTCGAAGTCTTCTTTGGTCTCCCACTGACTGAGAATGACGTAGGAGCCCTGCGAGGCGACATCTTCGTACATGTGCGATTCGGTGTGACCGGCGACGGTCTTGAGGTGTTCGATCACGCCGAGGAAGCCTTTTTCAAATTCTTCTTCTTTGCCGGGAATGACGTCGTAATGCATGCCGATTGTGGTCATTTGTTTTTGTCCGTGGTCAGTGGTCCGTGGTCAGTTGTTAAGCAGTATATGAAACAACTGACAACTGACAACTGACCACTGACCACTGACCACTGACCATCACCACAACAGGTCGGCACCTTTGAAGACGGGGCCGTCGGTGCAGGCGAGTTTGTAGATCCAGCCTTTACCAGCGAAGGCGTTGCCGTCGCGGGTTGCATCGCGTTTGAGGCGGATGCAGCAGGATTGGCAGGTGCCCATGCCGCACGCCATCGCGCGCTCGACGGCGATCTGGCATTCGATGCCGCGATCGGCGGCGATCCGGGCGACGCGCTTCATCATGGGCTCCGGGCCGCAGGTGTAGATGATCGGCGTAGCGCGATCGCCTTCCGTTCGATCCAGATATTTTTCGAGGGCTTGGGTTACGAAGCCGCGGTAGCCGTGGGAACCATCGTCGGTGGAGATGACGGAGCGGAGGCCATGTCGGGCAAATTCGAGGATGTTCGGCTGAGGGGTGAAAGAATCTTCACCGGGGTTGGTGGTATCGGGGATAATCGTCAACGGCAGTAGATCGCGCGTGAGTGCCCCGCAGAACGCCACCGCATCGCGCCCGGCGAGTTTCTCTGCCAGGTAGAGCATCGGTGGAATGCCCACGCCACCGCCCACTAAGATGGCTTGTTCATTCGACGCGGGAAGGGTGAAGCGGTTGCCGAGTGGGCCGAGAATGTTGACCTCATCGCCGGGTCGAAGCTGGGCCAGCCAATCGGTGCCGACCCCGACGATGCGATGGATCAGATCGAGTTCGACGCCGCTCGATGAATCGCGCCGACCGGCCAATGAGAACGGGCGGCGGAGCAGTGCCAACGGCGACATCAATTCCCGCCCGGCAAAGTCGAGCATCTGGCCGGGTTGCCAGTCAAATTCAGTTTCAGGGCTGTAGAGGGCGGCCATATCACGGCAGGCGACTTGGATGAATTGCCCCGGTTCGGTATTGGGGAAGGAGTCCAGTTGCAATGTCAACTTATAGTGTTCGCGACAGAGTGGCTCATTTGCGGTGACGGTGGCGGTGAACTGGCTTCGGCGGGGAACGCTCGTCGGATCGGACGTGGGAACGAAGGTGGAGGGCATGGGCTTGTGTCTGGGGTGGCAGGGGCGTCCCGCCCGTGTCTTTCTTAAAAGGCAATACATGAGCGGGACGCCCATGCCACCTTGGATCAAAATTTAAAAAAAAACTTCCGGAGGTATGGCTCCAACCACCTCCGGAAGTGCGCCACGGCTGAAAACAGCCGCTAATCACGAATGTACGATCGAAAATGTTACATAATGTTACATAAACGGACCATTCTCGACCGGTTGGACTATACCGCAATCCACTGAAACTGTCAATCCAAACTTCGGCGTCGAATCACATTGTCTGTTATGATATAAACATCTTAAAATAAACAGCTTATGAATAAATAACGCACGAAAATTTATTGTAAATATCCAGCGGAAATTCAGGTCGATTTTATCGACATTGGCACGGGTTTTTCGCAGCCGCGTTTTTAGCGTAAAAGTGCCGATGAGACATCTGAATTTTAACTTTTTTGTGAATGAAGGCAACGGCTATCTTCTGGTTTAGAATGGAGGTTGTACGCGATCAGCGGAACATGACGAAGAAGTGCCGTTAAATTGAGTCTGATGAAACGGTATTTTCCCCCAACGGCACCGAGGCAAACTGATTTACTGGAATATCGCGATCCCGAATCGGACCGAGTCGAACGCAAATTGCGACGATGGAGACATTTTCACCGAATGGACATTGCCATCGGGATCGTCTCGATTATTACTGCAATTGCCGTCATTTTTTACGTCTGGTACTTCATCGCCAACGCACATACCTGAGCTCAGTTCAAAGGGTGCCAAGCACTTCCCGAACTCGTCGGCGAAACGCTTTGCTCAATGCCGTCTCTTCCGCCATCATCGCAGGAGCGACGCCCTCCATCTTCCCCAAAGTTTCGATCATTTCACCACCGTCAACGACATCCCTCTCCCGCTCTTCTCGCTTTGAATCTTCTCCCATCCGCTTCCCAGTTCGCCGATCGGGTCCGGAGGGAGGATGTCCACTTTTTTGTCGCCCAGCTTCGTCTCGCCGCGCAGCACTTTGGCTTCCAACTCACGGCATTCAAACAGCAGACGATCGAGAATTTCTTCTTCGGGGATGTTCGCGACTTTTTCCCCCTGCACGTAGATGATCCCCTTGCGGTCGCCGGCGAAAATCGCCACATCGGCGCCCTCGGCTTCACCGGGGCCGTTGACGATGCAGCCCATCACCGCCACCTTGATCGGCATCTTGATCTCGTTCATCAGCCGTTTCCGAACGTCCTGCACCAGCTTGAACAAATCGACCTGAATACGGCCACAGGTCGGGCACGCGATCAGCTCCGCCCCGATCCGCGTCCGCAAGCCCAGCACGTAACACAATTCCAACCCATCCTGCACTTCGTAAACCGGATCGTTGGCGTAGCTGATGCGAATGGTGTCGCCGATGCCGCTGGCCAACAGATGACCAAGGGGCACGACGCTGCGAATGGTTCCGGTTTCCTTCGGGCCGGCGTGGGTGACGCCGAGATGCAGGGGGTAATCGAACCGCTTGCTGATCTCCTCATACGCAGCGATCACCAGTAGCGGATCGATCGATTTCGCGCTGATGACGATGTCGTGAAAATCCTCTTCGCGGAAGATGTCGAGATATTCCTCCAGCTTGGCGACCATGATCGCCAGAAAATGGCCGTGCTTGTTGTCGGAGAAGACACCGCCCAATTCCTTCATCCGCTTTTGCTTGTCTTTGCGCTCGATGATCGAGCCTTCATTGACGCCGATACGGATGGGGATTTTCTTGGCTTTGCAGGCTTGGATGACCTCTTTGACCTGGGCCCGGTCGCTGATATTGCCGGGGTTCAGGCGAATTTTGTGGATGCCGGCGTCGATGGCTTCCAAGGCGCGCTGAAAATGGAAGTGAACATCCGCGATGATCGGCACGGAGACCTGGGGGATAATTTCCTTGAGGGCGGCGGTGTCCTTTTTTTCCGGGACGGCCACGCGCACCATATCCGCGCCCGCCGCCGCGAGTTTGTGGATTTCGGCGATGCACTTGTCGATTTCGTAAGTGTAACCGGCGGTCATGCTCTGAACGGAGACGGGTGAATCGCCCCCGATGCCTACGAAGCCGTGAGCGGCATCGCCTACCATTACCTTGCGCGTCGGTCGACGAACCACCATGCGAATACTCCAGAGTGTTGAGAGTGCGGCTTTCGATAGATGCAGGCCGGAAGGCTACATCATCAGGGATATAAATGGTATGGTTTGGGGCGGGTTAGAGCAAATTTCGACTGGGTGTGCTGCTTTGACAGTGTCCGCGACTTACTCTGGTCCGACCCAAAACAGCCACAGAGAACCTATAGAAGCTACGCCACAACAAAAAACGGGGGAACCGCGAAAGCGCGAAGTTAAACACGAAGGATTTTAATTTGATTTCTTCGCGTTCCACTTCGCGCTTTCGCGCCTTCGCGGTTGCTATCTTCTTTCGGCTAGATGAGTTAGATCGATTGTAGTACAGAGACCGGTACAGAGAAAAAGGAGAGGATCAATGTGGGAAGAGGGATTCGTGGGGCAGGTGGCATGGGCGTCTCACCCACGCATTTCTTCGGCCAGAAAGCATAGGCGAGACGCCCATGCCACCGGTTTTTCAAAAGACCCGTTCTTTCAGATTTCGTTTTTTCCCCACGCGTCTGAGTTTCCGGCTTTGTCAGATTACCCTACACTGTCCCCCACAAAGGAGTCATCGCATGAATGTTCTCGTTGCCGGCGGGGCCGGATATATTGGATCGCACACCGTCAAGCGTCTGAAGGAAGCCGGGCACAAACCGGTGATTTACGACAATCTTTCTCGCGGGCATCGCGAGGTCATCGAGATTCTCGACGTTCCCGCCGTCATCGCCGACCTGAACGACCGCACGGCTTTGAGCGAGGCCTTGACGGACAACCGCATCGACACCGTGATGCACTTCGCGGCTTATGCGTATGTGGGGGAGAGCGTCGACAAACCCCTGATGTATTATCAAAACAACGTCGCCACCACGCTCAATGTTTTGGAGTGCATGGAAGAAGCCGGCGTCGAGCGATTCGTCTTCTCCAGCACTTGCGCCATCTACGGCGATCCGGATAAAGTGCCGATCACCGAAGATCAGAAAAAGGCCCCGGTCAGCCCTTATGGCCGCAGCAAGCTGGTGGTGGAATGGATTCTTCAGGACTACCTCGCGGCTCATCCGAAATTCAAATGTGCCGCCCTGCGCTATTTCAACGCCAGCGGTTGCGCGCTCGACGGCACGATCGGTGAAGATCACGATCCCGAAACCCATCTCATCCCCGTCGTGCTCCAATCCATCCTCGGCTTAAAGCCCGAGATCACCGTTTTCGGAACCGATTATCCCACGAAAGACGGCACCAACGTTCGCGACTACATTCACGTCGAGGACCTGGCCGACGCACATATTCTGGCGATGGAGAAGATGACCGAGGGCCATCCGATCTTCTGCAATCTGGGCACGGGCAATGGGTTTTCGGTGAAGGAAATCATTTTGGCCGCCGAAAAAGTGACCGGGAAAAAAGCCCCGGTGAAGTATGGGCCTCGGCGAGCAGGCGATGCCATCGCGCTTTTCGCCAATCCCACGCTCGCCAAAACCTTGCTCGGCTGGGAGGCGAAGCACAAGGATCCGGAGACGATCATTCAGTCGGCGTGGAACTGGTTTTCAAAACACCAGCGCGGGTATGCGGTTTCGCCGTAGAGCTCTTCCTTCGCGGGCGTTTTTTTAATTCTGTCCCGGCAGCTCAGCTCGGGGCAGCCCCAGAGGGTTGGCGATGAACTTCAGTTGACAGGCTCGACACAGCCGATACTCGAACCGCTTGTGGACCAGATCCTGCAACTCCTCGGTCGTGTACTGATTCAGCTCGGCGATCAGCTTTGCCATGTCTTCACCCGAATCCGCCCGATGCAATTCCTCGGTGGTGATCGAGGGAAGTGAAGGATCGGCGAAGACCTCTATTTTCACGATGTAGTACGCGTGCATCGGAATCGGTCGACCGCAGAGATGACAATGGAGAGGCTCGGGCATTTTTGAATTGTACGGAATGAGTCGGCGTCGCGTCATGTAGCCCGGCGTTTACACCGGTATTTCTTCGGGTAACTCGATACCGGCGTAAACGCCGGGCCATATGACTTCGAACGTTGCACTTGATGAACTCGCGCGCTTCCTGAATGATGTCCCCATGAATTCAGGTTCGAGCGACACTCCCGGCCGGCGATTTTATGTGACCACGCCGATCTACTACCCCAATGCCGAGCCGCACATCGGGCACTGCTACACCACTCTGGCGGCGGACACCGTCGCGCGCTATCACCGGCTCAAGGGTGACGACACTTTCTTTCTCACCGGCACCGATGAGCATGGCCTGAAGATGGTCAAAACCGCCGCCGACCAGATGACCGAGCCGGGGATTCTGGCGGACAAGGTGGTCGCGGAATTTCAAAAGGTGTGGGCCGAGCTGGACATCACCCACGATGATTTCATTCGCACCACGCAGCCGCGCCACAAGCTGGCGGTGCAGGAGATCGTCCGCCGATTGCAGGCGAACGGTGATATTTATCTCGGGGCGTATGAGGGTTGGTATGACGAAGGGCAGGAGGAATTCGTCACCGAGACCGAGGCGAAGGATCGGGAGTTCAAGTCGGTGGTGAGTGGCCGACCTCTGGTGCGATACAAGGAACCGACGTATTTTTTCAAGCTCGGCAAATATGTGCCGCGAATTCAGGCGTATATTGAAGCGAATCCCGAGTTCATCCAACCGGAATCCCGGCGGAATGAGGTGCTGAGCAAATTGAAGATGGGCGTGGCGGATTTGTCGATCAGCCGATCGACGCTGCGGTGGGGGATCGAGATGCCGGGCGATCCGGCGCATGTGCTTTATGTGTGGATCGACGCGCTCAGCAATTACATCACCGCCTTGGGCTACGGGACGGCGGATGATTCGCGGTTCAAGAAATATTGGCCGGTGGATCTGCATTTGATCGGCAAGGAGATTCTGTGGTTCCACGCGGTCTATTGGCCGGCGATGCTGTTCAGCCTCGATCTACCGCTGCCGAAGAAATTGTACGCGCATGGATGGTGGACCAGCGATGGCCGCAAGATGAGCAAGAGCATGGGGAACTTTGTCGGGATGGACAAAATCCGGGCGCTCGGCGCCACGCATGGCTACGATGCGGTGCGTTACTATCTGCTCCGCGCCGCCCCCTTCGGCACCGATCTGGATTGGACCGATGAGGGTTTCAATAAAGCGTTCGACGAACTGGTGAACGTACTCGGCAACCTGCTCAATCGCGTGCTGAACATGGTCAACAAATACCGGGGCGGTGTCATCCCCCAACCCGCGACGACCCGCGAGAAAATCGACGACGATCTGGAGACGGCAATCTCCGGGCTCGCGGCAAAATTACAGTCGGCTTACGACCGGTGTGAATTGCAGCAGTGCGCGATGCTGCCGGTTGAACTGGCCCGCCAGGCGAACGGCTATGTCGAAGCCACCCGCCCGTTTTCATTGGCGAAAGACCCGGCGCAGGCGGAGCGGTTGGATACGGTGCTGTATCTATTGGCCAGGGCGAGCTATCACGCGCTGGTCGGGTTGCTGCCGATGCTTCCGGCGAAGGCGATGGCGGGGTTGGAGCAGTTGGGCGGGAACGTCAGCGGGCGATCGCTGCAGGATTTGTTCGCAAACCCTTTGGCGGCCGGCGCGAAGGTAGGCACCGGGCATCCGCTGTTCCCGCGCGTGGAAACGAAGTGAAACGCGCATTGTTTAGAGGACTCGCTTTCGAGGCGATTCTTCCGGGATTAGGACAAGAACGCCTCGCAAGCGAGTCCGCTAAACAATGCGAGGCGGATACCGCGTCGCGAAATGTTCGTCCGCTTGGCGTCCGGCGATGCATCCTGTTAAACTCTTCACCATGCCGCCGCAGCACGAACCCCGCCCCAAGCCGCCGATCCAGAAAACCCTGCAGCAGGTGATCGAGGATCAGGGGTTGTATTCGGTCGACGCCTTCGATTTCGTGCGGCGGGGTTTGAACTACACCGTCGAGTTGATCCACGCCGCGCTGACCGATCCCGAAGCCAGCCGGCACGTCTCCGGCCAACAGCTCTGCGAGGGGTTGCGCCACTTCGCGCTCCTGCAATGGGGCCTGCTCTCCCGCACGGTGCTGGCGCGATGGAACATCGTGCGCACCGAGGATTTCGGCCGGATCGTCTTCACCCTCATCGAGAGCGGTGAGATGGCCAAGACGGAGGATGACACCCTCGAAGACTTCCGCAACGTCTACGATTTCGCCACCGGGTTTGAATCGAATTACCGCATCGTGAGCCGGGTATGAACAGCGGAACGGGCGAGAAAACCAAGACCGCACCCACCCCCGCCGTGGACTTCAACCCCCCCTTGAAGCCGCACAAAAAGACGCTGATCCTGCTGTCAGTCCTCTTCACCGCCTGGGTGATTTTTCTCCTGATCCTGTATTTCAAAACCACGTACCCCCTGCGCCACTCCTGACCCACCGGGATCGGAGCCGCAGGCGACGACCCGGATTCCGCGGGAAATTTGAAGTGGCTCGTTCAATCCGGTTAAACATACGAGTCACGAAAAGCACGAAGGAATGCGGCGACAAAACGGGGTTGACAACATCACGTTGATTCTTAAGATGGTCCGTTCCTCTGTTACGGGGCATTCGTCGAGAGGTTCGGCTTTGAAGGCCGGAAGGGTAGACGAGCCGGATCGGATCGCGGTTTGAACCGATGCGGGCCCCCGAGGTGAATGATTCCGCGATCGTTTGAAAAAACGGTCCTCCCTCGAACCGGTTCGGGCGTCGCTTTTGCTGCCGTCCCGCCCGCCGGTAACCCGTCGTTTGCGTTCACTACTACCCCGTGGTGTAACGGTAGCACATCAGTTTTTGGTACTGATTGTCATGGTTCGAATCCATGCGGGGTAGCGTCTATGTGGGACTGAGCGATGAGGACTGAGGACTGAGTTGAAGACGTTAGTGTCTTTTCCTCAGTCCTCAGTCCCCATCTCTCAGTCCTATCCAGGTTCCTATGAGTCTGACCGCCATCATCCTCGCCGCGGGCAAGAGCACGCGGATGAAAGCGAAGAAACCGAAAGCCCTGCACGAAATCTGCGGCTTGCCGATGCTCGAGTATGTGTTGCGGGCCTGCTATGGGGTGAGTTGCGAACGGATTCTGATGGTCGTCGGGCACGGCAAGGACGAGATCATCGCCCACTTCGGCGCGGACAAGCGGATTCATTGGATCGAGCAGACCGAGCAGCTCGGCACCGGTCATGCGGCCAGAATGTGCGAGTCGGAATTGAAAAAGCATACGGGCGATGTGTTCATCCTGGCCGGGGATGGGCCGTTGATTCGATCGGAAGTGTTGCAGACGCTGCGCACGGCCCATAAGGAGAGCCATGCCGCCGCGAGTATGGCGACGGCGGTGCTGGAGGATCCGACCGGTTATGGCCGGATCGTGCGCGATGCGGACGGTGAATTTGTCGAGATCATCGAGCAGTTGGAAGCGACCCCGCAGCAGCGCGCGATTAAAGAAGTCTTCCCCAGTTATTACTGCGTGCGGACGGATGATCTGCTTCTGGCGTTGTCGAAGCTGAAGAACGACAACAAGAAGGGCGAGTATTATCTGACCGATATTTACGGCCATCTTCGACAGGCCGGCCGAAAGGTTCTGGCGGTGCAGGCGGTGTCGGAAGACGATGTGGTCGGCGTGAACAATCTCCAGCAGTTGGCAGAGGTTGATTCAATTTTACAGTCCCGCATTCAAAAGCACCTGCGGGAGAGCGGCGTGACCATCATCAGCGGATTCAATTGCTATATCGAATCGGATGTGGCGATCGGTCGGGATACGGTGATCCATCCCTTCTCGTTCATCGGGCGCGGTACCGCGATTGGGCCGGA
Organism: Humisphaera sp.; assembly: GCA_025351525.1. Classification (GTDB taxonomy): domain Bacteria; phylum Planctomycetota; class Phycisphaerae; order Tepidisphaerales; family Tepidisphaeraceae; genus JANXVV01. The sequence goes on from JANXVV010000361.1 coordinate 14,433, forward strand.
GTGTTTGATCGGGCCGTTCGCGATGGTGCCCAGAGATAGCATCGTGCCGGAGGGCACGACGATGGTTCGGAATGTGTTGGAAGGGTAGTGTGTCTTTTATATAGCCCGGCGTTTACGCCGGTTGGTGATTCACCGGCGTAAACGCCGGGCTATATAAAAACGCGTGCCTTCGGCACAGCCGCTAAAAAAAGTCGAAGTCGTGAACGGAAATTAAATGTCCCATCTGGACGCGGATAAATTGAAAGTCTTCACGTGTCGGGGCAACCCGGCGCTGGCGCAGAAGATTTGCGATTATCTGCAGATTCAAATGGGCAATGGGCGCACCGATCTTTTTCCCGATGGGGAATTGATCGTGAAGGTGGATGAGGATGTGCGCGGGCGGGACTGCTTTGTGGTGCAGCCGACCTGCCATCCGGTGAACGCCCATCTGATGGAGCTGTTCATCTGGATCGACACGCTCAAGCGGGCCAGTGCCCACCGCGTGACGGCGGTGATTCCGTACTTCGGTTACGCCCGGCAGGATCGCAAGGACGAAGGCCGCACACCGATCACCGCCAAGCTGGTGGCGAATTTGCTGGAGCGGGCTGGCGCGGATCGGGTGGTGTCCGTCGATCTGCACGCGGCCCAGGTGCAGGGTTTTTTCGACATTCCGGTGGATCATCTGAACGCCGGCCCGGTGTTCGGCAAGTGGTTCAAAAACTTGAACCTGACGAACACGGTTTTCGTGTCGCCCGATGTGGGCAACGTCAAACGGGCGCAGGTTTATGCCAACATGCTGGGCGGTGAAATCTGCATCATCGACAAGCGGCGTAAGAGCGGCACGGAGATCAAGGTGGCGCACATCATCGGTGATGTCGCCGGCAAAAATGTGTTCATGACCGATGACATGATTACCACCGCCGGCACGGTGACCGAAGCCTGTAAAGTGCTTCGGGAACACGGTGCGAAAGAGATTTACATCTCGGCGACGCACGGGGTGTTCGCCCCGCCGGCGATGGAGCGATTGGCGGCTGCGCCGTTCACGCTGCTGTCGGTGACGGATACGATCCCGATCGGCAATCGTGCCGATGCGATCAAAGATCGTCTGGTGGTCTTAAGCGTGGCGGATCTTCTCGGTGAAGCGATTCACCGCATCCATCACAATGAATCGGTCAGCGCCTTGTTTAAAAAAGAAAACGGTAAGAGTGGGATGAAGTGAGGAAGTAGGAAGTTGCCAGTCGTTAGTTGCCAGTTGCCAGCGAATGCAAATTCTTGCATTTTACTGGAAACTGGCAACTAATAACTGGCAACTATCGACCCGCAACTAACAACGATACGGAGCAACAATGTCACAGACAGCACAAGTCACCGCCAAATCGCGCAGCGAATTGGGTTCGCGCGCCAACAAGCGCCTTCGAGATGCCGGGATGATTCCAGGCGTGATCTACGGGCATAAGGAGGCGGTCGTTCCCGTGACGCTTCCCCGCCGGGATGTCGCCAACCACATCGACCGCGGCTCGCACCTGTTCGATCTCAACATCGACGGCAAAAGCGAAAAGGTGCTGGTAAAGGAAGTGCAGTACGATCATCTTGGGATCGAGATTCTGCACATCGATTTCGCGCGGGTCAATCTGGATGAAAAGGTGGAGATCACCGTTCCGCTCGAGCTGAAGGGCACGCCCAAGGGCGAAGCCGATGGCGGCGTGCTGACGCAGCTCATCAGCGAATTGCACATCGAGTGTCTGGTGACGGATATCCCGGATATCATTCGCCATAGCATCGCCGAGATGAAGCTGAACGACATTCTGCACATCAAGGAATTGAAGCTGCCGACCGGCGTGAAGGTCTTGCAGGACGAAGATCTGGTCGTCGCGACGGTGAAAGAGATTGAGGAAGAGACCGAAGCCGGTGCGGAAGGCGAAGCGGAACCCGCTGTGATCGGGGAAGTGAAGGATGGGACGGCGGCGGTTGCGGCGGAGAAGAAGTAACGAAGAAGTTGTTAGTGGAAAGTGGAGAGTAGAGAGTAGGGAAAATGCGAATTGCTTTTGGTATTCACTATCCACTATCAACTTTCCACTATTCACTTTCATCACCATGAAGCTCATCGTCGGTCTTGGCAATCCCGGTCGTGAGTATGTCGGCACCCGGCATAATGTGGGGTTTGAGGTGGTCGACGCCTTTTCGCGGAAAGTCGGTTTTACGACGGGGCGGGATGATTTTGATCGGATGGCCCGCCGAAAATTTGAGGGACTGGCACTGGATGGCGTGGTGTCGACTTCGAGCGGAGGCAGCGAGAAAGTGTTGCTGCTGAAGCCTTTGACGTATATGAATTTGAGTGGCCGATCGGTGCAGGCGGCGATGGCGTTTTATCAGTTGACGCCGCCGGACGTGATGATCGTGCTGGACGATGTGGCCTTGCCGAGTGGCCGCCTGCGGATTCGTGCCGCGGGCAGCAGCGGGGGGCACAACGGATTGAAAGATATCGAACGGGTGTTGGGCACGGACCAATACCCCCGACTGCGGATGGGCATTGACCCGGCGCCGTCGCGGATACCGCAAAAAGATTATGTGCTGGCCTCTTTTTCAGAGGTCCAGCGACAATTGCTCGAACCGGCCGTGATCCGCGCTTGTGGCGCGATCGTCACCTGGATCGAGAAAGGGATTGGATCGGCGATGAGTTTGTTCAACGCTGAGAGTTAATAGTTGCCAGTGGTTAGTTGCCAGTTGCCAGTGAAGACTAGGAATTTTCTTTCTTCGCTGGCAACTGGCAACTAACCACTAGCAACTATCGTTCCCCGAGCGGTCGGCTCGACCGACCAGAACCCATGCTTGGAAGTAGAATTTATGGCTGATGCAAAATTGAATGCGTACGAAGCAATGTTCCTTGTCGGCCCGGTGGCCCAGACGCAGACCGACCATGGCGTCGCCCTCTGTCAGGGCATCATCGAACGGCACGGCGGACAGATCACCGTCATCAAAAAGTGGGACGAGCGAAAGCTCACCTACGAGATCAAGCGCCAGAAGCGCGGCACCTATGTGATCGCCTTCTTCAAGGCGCCGGGCGGTGCGATCGCCTCGATCGAGCGCGATGTGAAGTTGAACGACGACGTGCTTCGGGTGCTGGTGACGACCGCCGATCATCTGAATGAGTCGGAGATGAACGCCGTCGAACCGCAGCCGATCATTCGCGAAGAGCGCCCGGCTTTCGATCGCCCCTGGAGCGATCGCGGTGAAGGCGGCGGTGGATTTGGCGGCGGTGGTGGAGGTCGTGGAGGTGATCGCGGCGGAGATCGGAATGACCGCGGCGGGGATCGCCCGGTCGCCGCCCGCCCGCGCCGCGAGGATGCGCCTGCCGAAGTCGGCACGGATAAAGATTAATCGGGCCTTTTGGTAAACGGGTAGCATGGGCGTCTCGCCCATGCTTTCTGACTGTAAAAAACATGGGCGAGACGCCTATGCCACCTGATTCAAAGCACCCGGTGCAATTGGAACTCAACCCCCGGCGCAGGGCGGGCGATTTAAAGTGCGATCGCCCGTCCTGTCCCTGACACGAGGTTCACATGGCCAACTACAACAAGATCATTCTGGTCGGCAATCTCACCCGCGACCCGCAGTTGAAATATCTTCCCAGCCAGATGGCGATCGTGGAGTTTGGCCTGGCTGTGAACCACAAGTACAAGACCAAGACCGGCGAGGAGCGCGACGAGGTTCTCTTCATCGACGTTTCGGCGTTTGGGAAGACCGCCGAAGTTCTCAACCAGTATTGCACGAAGGGCAAGCAACTGCTCGTCGAAGGCCGGCTGAAATATGACACGTGGGAAGACAAGCAGGGCGGCGGCAAGCGCAGCAAGCATTCGGTGGTCGTCGATAACTTCCAATTCCTGGGTGGCCGCGAAGGTGCCCCTCAAAGTGGAGGCCAGGGCCGCGACGATCAACAGGGTAGAGGCTACGAATCCGATGCCGGTGAAGCACCCGCCCCTCGCCCTGCAGCCGGCCGACCCCCCTCTCGACCCGTTCAAGCCCCCGCGCGGCCCGCCCCCGAACAACCGTTTGGGGACGAACAACAGTTTAAGGAAGACGACATTCCGTTTTGAAAAGGCCGTTCCGTCTTTCGTCGTGAAAGTGAAATTATTTTCTTCATCTTCGCCGCTTGCGGCTTAGCGGTGCCGCCTACCTCTGAAGCAGTACCGCTAAGCCGCAAGCGGCAACGAACAATCAATCACCGAGGCAATCATGGCAACTGTAAAATTACTTCTCAAAGAGAGCATCAAGAACGTCGGCAAAGTCGGCGATGTGGTCGAGGTTTCACCGGGCTATGCCCGCAACTATCTTCTGCCGCACGATATGGCCGTCGAACCGACGCCGAGCAACATCAAGAAAATCGAGGCCCGTCGGCAGGAGATTGAAAAGATCGAGCGCGATCGCCGCGAGCAGCAGGCGTCGATCATCAAGCAGTTGGCGGCGGTCGAGGTTCACATGGAACGCCGTGCCAACGAACAGGGCCACCTGTTCGGCTCGGTGAGCGCGACGGAAATCGCCAAGTCGCTGCAGGGCCAGGGCTTCAATGTGCAGCCTGATGATGTGCTGCTGCCGGGCAAACTGGATCGCGTCGCCGACTACGTGGTGACGGTGAAGTTCGCCGAGGATCTGTCGACGGAACTGAAGGTGTGGGTCCATGCCGACCCGGACAGCAAGGCGGCGATGGAAGCGCATCGCAAGGCACAGACGGTTGAAACGCCTGAAGAGAATTAGAGCCGATTTAGGAACACGGCTGGTTTCGCCGTAGAATGGGCTACCAGCCCATGGTTTTGTATTGAAATCCAAAATCATGGGCTGGTAGCCCATGCTACATTGCCAAGCATTTTTAACCGGCCATGGTCACTTTAGTGACCATGGTCTTTTTAATTCTGAAATCACCGGGGCTCACTGCGTTCATCCCGCAGCGCCACCAACTCCGCAATCGCATCAAAATCTTTTGGTCTCCCTGCAGCGTGCTTCACCTGAATGAGCTTGGGCAGATCGAGGCAGAGGCAATCCCGGCCAAAAACGGTCAACTGAATCGTGAAAGGCAGCAGTTGCAGGTAGGTTCCGCCGCCGGTGATATCCTCCAACAGATCGATGAATCCAAGTTTTGTGGCGAGCGTGAAGTTCGCGCCGAACTCGAGCGTTTGTCGTTCCCACTTAAACGGAAGTCCGGGAGGTGCGCCGCGGGGATATGGCGTACAGGGCTCGAGCGCGCGTACGATGCGTTGAAGATTTTCCGGACTATGCCGATAGACGATGTCCAGATCCTGAGTCGATCGGCTTGCACCATGGATCGTGCCGGCGAATCCACCGACGATGATGAACTCAGTTTTCTCCGCGGTCAGACGCTCGATGAGTTCCCTGAAATTCGTCATCGCCGCTCCCGCGCTGCTTCACCCGCACGCTCGCACTCCTCACGCGCTTTCATAAAATCGATAAACGCATCGACTCGCTCCTGAACCGTTTTCTTCAAATTCTCCCGAAGCATGGTCCGATCGATGTCTTTTTTGTAGGCTTCGATGACAGGATCGAGATATTCGATCTTGTCGTCCTTCGGATTCAGCGGGGCAGTCGGTTCCATCCCTCTATCATAACTTCCGGTGCAATCCCAATCCACCGCGATGGCCGGGATGTGCCACTGTTCACGGCCCGTGGAAAACCTGTTCACCATCGTCCGCCACACGGCAAATTGAGAATTTCCGACTATAATCCGCCCTGCAAAGGAAGTCCGTCCGATGAGTCAACTCGCCACCAGTTTGTCCGGCCAATTCGATCGCCTTCCGCCGCACTCGATCGAGTCGGAGATGTGCCTGATCGCCGCCATGATGCTCGACAAGGACATGGTCGGGCAGATCGTGCAGATTATCGACCGGGAGGCCTTTTTTCAGGCCGACCATCAGATCCTCTACGACATCATCGTGCGGCTATATGAGCAGAACCGCCCGATCGATCCGCTGATCGTCCGAGAGGAACTTTCCAAACGGCAACTGCTCGAGGAAATCGGTGGGGTGGCGTACCTCGCTCAGATCATTTCGTCGGTCCCGTCCGCCGCCCACGGGGCGCACTATGCCGGGATCGTTCGCGAAAAGGCGCTGCTTCGGCAGCTCATCAGCGCGAGCAATGACATTCTGCGCGAGGCGTACGCGCCGCACGAAACCGCCGAGCTGGTGCTGGACAAAGCCGAGAAGGCGATTTTTCTCATCGCCGAGAAGAAGGTCGGCAACGCGATGGTGCCGTTGGAAACGGTGCTGCACGAGGTTTTCGAGATGATCGAAAACCGGGGGCAGCGGGGCGTCGAGACCGGGTACTTCGAGCTCGACGACATGCTCAACGGCCTGCAAGCGGGCGAAATGATCATCGTCGCCGCCCGCCCCTCAATGGGCAAAACCGCGTTCGCCATGAACGTGGTTGAAAACGCGGCGTGCAATAATGTGCCGTGCGCGGTTTTCTCATTGGAAATGAGCAAGCAGCAGTTGGCCCAGCGCATGCTGTGCAGCCGCGGGGCAATCGATGCCCATAAACTCCGCAAGGGGATGTTGCAGGCGCACGAATATGCCCACCTGGCGAACGTCGTCGGCGAACTGGCCAAGGCCCCAATCTGGGTCGATGACTCGCCGGGCCTGACGATCCTCGATCTGCGTGCCAAAGCCCGCCGTTTGAAGATGCAGCACGACATCAAGCTCATTATGATCGATTACATGCAGTTGATGGACAATCCCGGCGTGGAAAGTCGCCAACAGCAGATCAGCGAGATTTCGCGCGGCATCAAGGCCGTGGCGCGGGAATTATCGGTTCCGGTGGTGGCGTTGTCGCAGTTAAATCGAGCCAGCGAAGGCCGTGATGGGCATCGGCCGCGCATGAGCGATCTACGCGAATCCGGCTCGATCGAGCAGGATGCCGATGTGGTGATGTTGCTTCATCGCGAGGATTACTACAAAATGAGCGAGCCGGATTTCGTGCCGGATAATATCGCGGAACTGATCATCGCCAAGCAGCGAAACGGGCCGACGGGGACGGTGAAGCTGACGTTCCTGAACAAGAGCACGAGGTTTGAGAATCTGTCGACCCAGCAGGATCCTTTCTAAGCGTCTTCGTCAGTTCCCCGCATTTTCGCTGATATCGCAAAGACGTCCGAACGGCCTTGCAATTATTGTAGGAATTTGTCAAGGATAGAGTAAAGGTTTGCGTCACCTTTAATTGTCCGATTTTTAATGCAGCGACATTTTAGTGCGATTTTCGATTCGAGATCGGACGTATCCGACCGCGATATCGCTTGGAGTGCGCTTGTAATTTTCAGGAGTTTCCATGTTCGCATCATTGTTTCGCCCCCGGAAAAGGGGATAAGTACAATTACGGCGACCCAAACAGATGAATAATGTACTTATCCCCTTTTCCGGCCCCTTCTTCAACATGCCTATCCTCCTTGATAGACTCCTGAGTATCGCGAATTCCCGCCAATCCGGGAACCCGTGTTTTTAGGCATGACGAAGCACTAGGCGTTGTGGTGAAGTGAACGCGCAAAAAGAACCCCGCAACGAGCGGGGGCTTACTTTCTGAAGACTTAAAAACACTATTTGCTGACGTCGAACGATCCATTGCTTATCGCATTTTTCCCGATTTGGTAGGTGTATGAACCGGACGCAGAATTACCGACCACCTGACCGACCACAACACCCCAAAAGCCCTTCTGCTTGTAGGTGAGCGTAAAGGCACCGTTCAAGCCGGTTGTAAGCTTCGCTGTGCCGCGATACGGCACGCCGTCGATGTAAAGGGTGCCGCTGGCGCTGCTCTTGCCTTGTGATTTCACAACAACAGCAACGGATCCCGTAAAGCCGTCGGTGGTGTCATACGATCCAATCCATGTTCCAACGAGATTCACCGAAGGAGCCGCGCTCCTTGCAGCATGGATAGCGGGCGACAACATAGACGCGGTGGCCGAGATGAGCGGGGAGCCTCCCGATAAAAGACAGCGACTTTCGAGAGATTCGATGAACAGGTGCATGTGTTCTCCTTCTGCGAGGTGACCAATTGCGCCAGCGAACCGCCGACGTTCCGAGTAGGAGACCGAGAAGCGCAAGCCTTGTCAAGCCGGACTCACCTTTTCTTATCCTTCCAGACGCCCGACTTGCACCCCGCGTAATGGATTGCCATCCGCAGCGTTTTTAATTCTCCCTCCGCCTTCAATAAAAGAATAGGTGTCAAATAAAAGAAAAGGTGCCAGCCACGAATGGCACTTCCCGAACCGTTAACACTTTGCCGCTCCAGACTTTGCGAGCCGGCGTTTGGCCTTGTTGCGGGGAACCGTAAGCAGCGCGATCGGCTTGGCCCGGACCGGAAAAGGGGATAAGTACAATTACGGCAACCCAAACAGATGAATATCGTACTTATCTGGCTCAGTCTCAACCCTCACCGAATCACTCTCCCAGCATGAGATTATGAGTGATCGCCCGCAGCAACATTTCCTGCTTGCGGCGAGCGGTGAGGATCGAGCGTAGGTACTCGCCGAGATTCCGTTTCATCATGCTGTTGATCGTCTCGCTCTGGGCGCGCCGGCCGTAGACTCCCTTGTCGGCCTTTCGGGCGAAGCGGTTTTTCATCAGGCGCCGGAAGCGCCCGGTCGGGGGCTTGGCGGACGGCCGGCCGATCCTGGCCGGGATCACCGGGCGTACCTTCAGATGCAGCCGTGAGACGCGGTGGTTGGCTTCGGAGTCGCACCCCGCGGCGGAAAAAAACGGGACAGGTCCAATATTGATCGGATTACACCAGATTGGACCTGTCCCGTTTTCCTCATTCGCTTTCCGGTTCAGGAAGACGATCATTTCCTGACCGTCGCCCGGTATGTCGAGCGCAACGCCCTTCGCGCCCGGCTGGTGGCCACGGCGCCGGACTGGCGATGGAGCAGCCTCTGGCGACGGGAAAGAGGCTCCGCCGAAGAACGGGGTCTGCTGGCCGAGTGGCCGGTGGCTCGGCCCGCCGATTACCTGGACGGGCTCAACGAGCCACAGACCGAGAAAGA
>JANXVV010000365.1 GCA_025351525.1 Humisphaera sp.
CCTGTGTCTTTCGGCAAGGCCAGCACAGGTCTCGGAGTACCGCGACCTGTGGCACCCCGCACGGTTGAACACTTGGTCGTTAGTCACAACCCGTTCCTAAAAAGACATGAGTGATACGCGCATGCCACCTTCTAATGACCATAGCTTTTAAGTGACACCCATGGCGACCGATTTATCCGGTGTACGAAAATCTGCGATTCTGCTGCTCACACTTCAAGAGGATGTGGCCGCGGAGATTCTCAAACGCCTGCCTCAATCGGCGGTCGAGGAAATCACCCGCGAGATCGCCTCCCGCCCGCAGGCCACGCAAGACACGCGACGGGCGGTGTTCGGGGAATTTTACAACCTGGCCATCGGTGATAATTCCGGCAACGACGGCGGCCTCGAATACGCCAAATCGCTTCTGCGAAAATCGCTCAGTGAAGAGGACGCCAAACGCGTCATCAATTCCGTCACACAGCAGGTGCAGACCACACCGTTCTCATTTTTGCAGAAGGCCGAGAGCGAGAATCTGCTGACGTTCATTCAGGATGAGCATCCGCAGACGATCGCGCTGATCCTGGCCCATTTGCCGCCGCAAAAAGCGTCGGAGATTCTTGTCGGCCTGCCGAGTCAGAAGCAGATCGAAGTGGTCAAGCGCGTGGCGACGATGGAGCAGACCAGTCCCGAGGTCATCAAAGAAGTCGAGCGCGGCCTGGAGCATCGTCTCAGCGATATCGTCAGCCAAACATTTGAAAAAGCCGGTGGCATCGACACGGTGGCGGAGATGCTCAACCTTGCCGACCGATCGACGGAGAAGGGCATCATGGAAGGGCTGGAAGCAGAGGATCCTGATCTCGTCGAGCAGATCCGTCGGCTGATGTTTGTGTTCGAGGACATCCTTCTGGTCAACGACAAGGGCATCCAATCGGTGTTGAAGGAAGTCGACAATAGTGAGTTGGCTTTGGCGTTGAAGACCGCGAGTCAGGAATTGAAGGACAAGATTTTCAAGAACATGTCCGAGCGAGCCGCGCAACTGATCGGCGAGGACATGCAATATATGGGGCCGGTTCGCGTGAGCGATGTGGAATCGGCGCAGCAGAAGATCGTCGACATCGTCCGCCGACTGGAAGACTCCGGTGAAATTGTCATCGCGGGGAGAGGTGGAGAAAAGGAGATGATTGTTTGAGCACCACCACTTGAATAAGCTGCCGAATGTCATCCTGATGAACCCCAAAAGATCCGGCGACCTCGGTATAAACGCCAGATTCTTGACTACTGACTACTGACTACTGACCAATTCATGGGCCTCATCAAATCCCAATCCGCCCCATCCGCCCTCGCGCCGTTTTCGATGACCGACATCGCGAAACAGGCGGCGGGGATATTGGCGCGCGCTCAGAGCCGTGCCGATGCCATGCTGATCGAGGCGCAGCAGGCGGCGGAAGAATTACGGCAGACGGCCCGCGCGGAAGGACTCATCGCCGGACAACGCGAAGGCATCGCCCACGGCCTCAAGGAAGGTCGCGAAACAGGCCGGGCGCAGGCGCTGGACGAACAGCGAAATGATCTGACCGCCGTGGTGGCGACACTCACCGCCGCGTGTTGCCAGATGAACGATCGGCGTCGCGAAATGGAGGCGGGCGTTCTACGCGAGGTGGTCGACCTGGCACTGAAAATTGCGGCTCGCATCACCAAGCGTCAGGGTGAACTCGACCCGACCCTCCTCGAACGAAACCTCGCGGAATCGTTGAAACTCGTCATCGGAATGCACCGCCTGCGCATCGCGATACATCCCGTTCAACTGGCGACGCTGACCGAAGCGCTGCCACGGCTCAAGGTGGAATTCCCCACGCTGGATCATGTCGAACTGATCGAAGACCCACTCGTCGCCCCCGGCGGTTGCCGGCTTCTGACGCGGCAAGGGCAGATCGACGCGACCCTGGACGAGCAGTTGAATCGCATTGCCGCCGATTTATTTCCGGGCGTGACCCAGCCATGAATTATCTCAAGGCTCAATTTGAGGCGGTCGAGACCTCCATGCCTTTTCGTGTGGCCGGGCAGATTCATGGAATCAGCGGGCTGACCCTGGAAGCGGCGGAGTTGCCGTTGCCGGTCGGATCGCTCTGCCGCATCTCCAGCTTTGGCGGGAGAAAATCTTTGGCGGAAGTGATCGGTTTTCGCCAGGATCACACGCTGCTCATGCCGCTCTCTCCGCTGGCCGGCGTGGCGCGCGGGGATCGGATTGAGAACATCGCTTCCGCCCCGCGCATCCCCTGTTCGGAAGATTTGCTGGGTCGCGTTTTGAACGGCTTCGGGCAACCGGTGGATGGGAAGCAGGCCATCGCCTATTCAGAATCGCGCCGAATTGATGAGCCGAGTGTCGCGCCGCTGCAACGGCAGAATATCCACGAGCCGATCACCACCAGTTTGCGGGCGATCGATGGCCTGCTCACCTGCGGGCTCGGGCAGCGCATGGGCATTTTCTCCGGTCCCGGCGTCGGTAAAAGCACGCTGCTGTCCTCCATCGCCCGAAATACCAGCGCCGATGTCTGCGTCGTTGCGTTGATCGGCGAGCGCGGTCGCGAAGTGCAGGAGTTTTTGAGTAAAAGTCTCGGCGTGGATGGGATGTCTCGCTGCGTGCTGGTCGTCAGTACCGGTGACGACCCACCGTTACTGCGCGTGCGCGCCGCCAAGGTTGCCGCGACGATTTCGGAATATTTTCGCGACAAGGGGAACCACGTCCTGCTGCTGATGGACAGCCTCACCCGGCTCTGTCATGCCCAACGGCAGATCGGTTTGGCCGCCGGTGAACCCCCGGTGACCAAGGGGCTTCCCCCGAGCGTTTTTTCGCTGCTACCGGAGATTCTCGAGCGGGCGGGCAAAACGGCGGTCGGCTCCATCACCGGCTTTTACACGGTGCTGGTCGAAGGCGATGATTTCAACGAACCGATCCCCGATGCGGTGAAAGGCATCACCGATGGTCACATCTGGTTGAACCGGAATCTGGCGACGCGAGGCCATTTCCCGGCGATCGACGTGTTGCAAAGTATTAGCCGCGTGCGCGGGGATGTGGTCGATGCGGATCATGTGCGGGCGGCGGTGCGGGTTCTGTCGCTTTTGTCGGTGTATCAGTCGATTGAAGATATCGTGAGCATCGGGGCGTATGTGCCCGGTGCGAATTCGGAATACGATCTGGCGGTTCAGTCGCGGCCCAAAATTCTCAATTTTCTCCAGCAATCTCCCGGAGATTCCAGCACTTTGGCCCAGTCGAGAAAGCAGTTGATGGACCTGTCGACCTGGATCGAGCAGATGGACCGGGCCTTAAAATCGCAGGCGGCGAAGGGCGGCAAAGCGACGGCGAGGTGAATGCCTTAGAGCATGTTTAAGAACATAGCGGAGGCTGTCGTAGCATGGGCTACCAGCCGATGATTTTGTATTTGAAAAAGAAAATCATGGGCTGGTAGCCCCTGCCACCGAAAATTCAAGCGCGATTAGGATGACGGCTGCGCGTGATGATGGACGTTTACTGAGACTTGGCCGATGGCTCAATTCGCTTTTTCCCTCGAAGGTGTTTTGCGGCATCGCCAAAATATCGAGCATGAAAAGCAGCGCGATCTGGCGATGGTACAGGTGAAGATGACGGCGCTGGAAACACAACTTCGTCGGCTCGATGCGGAGGTCCATACGAGCAATGAAGGGGTCCGCCGGAATCATCTGACCGGACTTTTGGACATGAGTTTTCTGGCGGCACATCGTCGCTATCTGGCGGCGACGCAGAAGCGGGCGATGGAGATTGCCCAGCAGATGTCAGTGGTGCAACGGCAGTTGGAAGCAGCACGAATGGTGCTGGCCGAGGCGGCACGCGACCGGAAAATCCTGGAAAAACTGCGGGAAAAGCAGGAAGCGGTGTGGCGTCAGGATGTGAACCGGAAAGAGTCGGCGGAGCAGGATGAGTCGGCGACGCAGATGAGCTATCGGAAGTCGATTCTATAGCCCAGCATTTACGCCGCTACGACGAATGGAGAACGACCGCCCTCCAAAATCCATTTTCGGAGCCGTGATCGAAATGCTTTTGCCAATGAAAGGTATCCACGCGTAATCGCGGGGCCAATGCTATGAAAAAATTATTGAACGTCCTCGCCATCACGCTGGCACTGAATTTTATCGCGTTGGCGGGGGGTGTTGTCTACCTGTTTCAGACCGGAACGTTATCGCGCGAAAAAATCGTGGCGATTAAAGTGCTTTTGGGCCCGGCGACCACGCAGGCGACGACTCAGGAAATAAAAGATCAGCCGGATGCCTCGACCCAGCCGACAATAAAACTGGAGGAATTATTGGCCAAGGTCTCCGGGCGTCCGGCGGGCGAGCAGGTGGAGTTCATGCAGCGGACCTTCGACTCGCAGATGGCGCAACTCGACCGCCGCCAGCAGGAGTTGGCGGCTTTGCAGGTGACGATCGCCAATGCCGAAAAAACCATGAAAGTCGATCGCGACAAATTCGCGACGGATGTGAAAAAGTTCGAGGTTCGCGAGAAGGCGGCGAGCAGGGATGCACAGGACAAAGGTTTCGCCGACAGTCTGGCGCTGTACGATTCGATGCCGCCCAAGCAGGTGAAAGATGTCTTTGCGGGCCTGGACGATGCGACGGCGACGCGGTATCTCCGGGCGATGGAACCGTCGCGAGCCGCGAAGATCTTCAAGGAATTCAAGACCCCCGTCGAGAATGACCGCGTGCAGAGAATCATCGATTTGATCCGAGGGCAACAGGTGGAGGCCAAGGCGAATTGAGGCGCGTCAGTTTCCTCGCGGCGGAGCCACCACCGCCAATGGGGAACCGCGAAAGCACGAAAGCGCGAAGTTAAACGCGAAGAAAATTCTTATTTTGTTTTCTTCTCGCTTACCTTCGCGTTTTCGCGGCTTCGCGGTTGGGGATTTTCGTGAAAGTCGAAGAGGCAGAACGATTGTAAAATGGCGAAAGGGATTTCGATGCCGGCAAGTGTGTTGAATAATCTGTCGGTGAATTTGCCGGCATCGACGGTGCTTCTGCCCCCCAAGGTGGCTGAGGCCGGCGCGGATTTCGCGAAGCAGTTGGATCGGGCGAAGGATTCGGTGAAGGCGGTAGAAGACCGTGCGGTCGCGAAAACGCGTGTGGGGGAGACGAAAGGACGCGGACAAGCCTTGCCTCTGAAAGGGTCGAAAAAAGCAAAGGAAACATCCCCGGTTGCGGACCTTCCCGAGGCTCCGAAGGAAGTTGATCCGGCGATCAAGGGAGCGGAAAATTCCGCTACGCCAACCGGTGCGGAATTTTCCCCTCAATCCGACACGCAAACTGTTGCCGATCATGGGAAGGAGCCGGCAAAATCGAAGGCGGAACCACCAATTCAGTCGGGGGATGGTGTCGATTCGAGCATCGCGATTGCCATCTCCGTGAACCCGGTGGTGGCGACTGCGGCGGCAGATCTGAACGGCATCGCGTCGTCAGCCGCTCACTTTTCGCAGCTTCAGCACACAGTGGAATCGGTGGGCAATCCTACACCGACCGAGGTGCCGACGGGTGGGGCAACGGCAACGGTGCCTGCGGCAAAGAGCGGCGATGCCAGGGCGAATGAAGCAGTCGCGGCGCTGGAGGGGAGCGTTGCCAAGGCATCCGCTTCTGGCCGAAGCCGGACACCGGTTGTTGCACCGTTGGACGATCAATCAAGCGCAACCCCGGTGATTGCCCAGAATGTGCAGGCGAAAATATCGCCGCCAACGGTGGTTGTGGGTGCAGGTGAAGCGGCCCAGGCTATTTCATTTAATCCCACCGCGGCAGACGCGGTCGGCGCCGATAAACATGCGGAAACTCCGGACGCTGGAACTGCGCCGAGTCAATCGCTGTTGGCGGCAGGTTCCACGCCCCATGCGCCGGTTGCAAGCCACGCTCAATCCGCCGCCACGCCGACTCCAGAGCCTTTACCGCCCGAGGCGCGGTTTGCGGACGCGAACCACGCAAGCATCATCAGCGACGTGCGAACCCGATTGCTTCCGCACGGTGGATCGATGCAGATTCGGCTCGATCCACCGGAACTCGGCGCGCTCCAGGTCTCCGTCGAAATGCGCGATGGCTCGATGACCGCGACGTTTCAGACTTCAAACGAAGATGCGACCCGACTTCTCAGCCATAGTCTCGGTCAACTGAAGACGGCGCTTGAAGCGCAGGGGGTGATCGTGGAGAAGATTCAGGTGCAGCAGGCACCGAAGAATCAGCCGTCGCAGAGCCAGGAAGAGCAGTCGCCGCAACAGCATCGCGATGAGGCCAACGCACGCCAGGAGCAGCAACGCCGGGAAATCCTCAATCGCATGTGGCGGCGCGTTTCGGGGGGGAGTGATCCGGTGGATTTGGTGGCGTGAAATTTTTGCCGATCTTTGAATTCCAATAACCCCGCGGCCCGTTCCCTTGGGAATCGGACGTCTATCACTTCCAGGTTTTCAGAGGCGCGGGGTGCCACAGGTCGCGGCACTCCGAGACCTGCGTCTTTTAGCCACCGAGCAAGCACAGGTCTCGGAG
>JANXVV010000564.1 GCA_025351525.1 Humisphaera sp.
TTTCGGCCGGGCTGGCACAGGTCTCGGAGTACCGCGACCTGTGGCACCCCGAACGTCCAACAACCTGGAAGTCATTGACGACCGGTTCCTAAGCACGAAAGGAAATGATGACGCCGACGAATTTATTTTCCCGCCGCGCCGCGCTCAAAGCCGCCGGCTGCGGGTTCGGGTATCTGGCATTGGCGGGTCTCACCGCCTCAAGTGCCTCGGCGACCATCGATCCGATGATCGCCCGCCCGCCGCGCTTTCCGGGCAAGGCCAAGCGGGTCATTTTTCTGTTCATGCAGGGCGGCGTCAGCCATGTCGACTCGTTCGACTACAAACCGCAGTTGGCGATTCAGGATGGCAGGTCGATCGACTTCACCGATGCGCGGCTGCTGGCCAACACCGGCAAGGGGATCTCCTCGCAGCGGATCATGAAATCGCCGTGGGAGTTTTCGCAGCACGGGCAGAGTGGCCGCTGGGCTTCCAGCCTTTTTCCGGAGATCAATCGGCATGTGGATGATCTCTGTTTCATCCACTCGATGCAGACCGAAGGCATCGCACACGGGCCGGCCACGCTTTTTCTCCATTGCGGTTCGACCAATTTCATCCGCCCCTCCATGGGCTCCTGGATCACCTACGGACTCGGCAGCGAGAACGACAATCTACCCGGCTTCGTCACCATCGCCCCGTCGGCGGGCAATGGCGGCGCACGCAATTACGGCAGCGCGTTTCTCCCGCCGCTTTACCAGGGCACGGCCATCGGCAAAGCGGGCGGGCCGGCATCGGATCTGATCCTCCGCAATCTCGGTGGCAATGCCTCGCCGGAAGCCCAGCGTCGTCATTTCGATCTCGTGCAATCCATGAACGCCGAGCAGTTGCGAAAACGCCCGGGCGATGCCGAAATGGAAGCGGTCATTCATTCATACGAACTCGGCTGGCGAATGGAAAGCCGCGCGCCGGATGCACTCGATCTGACCGGGGAGTCGGCGGACACTCTGACTTCCTACGGCATCGGCACCAAGGCGACGGACACTTACGGGCGACAATGCCTGATGGCCCGGCGTCTTGCCGAATCCGGTGTGCGGTACATCCAGGTGACCTACGGCGACAGCGGCGCGAACCCGGCGTGGGATCAACATTCCAACCTTCCCAAGCACGGCGATCACGCCCGCGCCGTCGATCGACCGATCGGCGCCCTGTTGGCCGACCTCAAACAGCGCGGCCTGCTGGAAGACACGCTGGTCTGGTGGGGCGGTGAATTTGGCCGCACGCCTTATGCCGAGAAAAACGGCACGGGTCGCGACCACAACCCCGGCGGTTTCACCACATGGCTGGCCGGCGGCGGTGTGAAGCCCGGCTTTGCCCATGGCGCAACCGACGACTTCGGTCATCGCGCCGTGCAGGATAAAGTCCACATGCACGATCTCCATGCGACGATCCTGAATCAACTGGGATTGGATCACGAGAAATTGACCTACCGATACGCCGGCCGCGATTTCCGGTTGACGGATGTGAGCGGGCGTGTGGTGAAAGAAATTATTGCTTGAACGGAGAAAACGAATGAAGGCTTTATCGCTGGTTCGCACGCTCGCCGTCGCCGTTTTTGCATTCGCCACCTTCCACACTGCTGCGGAAAATGCACCCAAAGATCCCTACGACCGCAGCGGCGTCCCCATTGAGATTCAGCCGACTGACCCCAAGGCCGTCAAGATCGTTCTGATCTCCGACGCCGCCAAAGACCATCCCCCCGCCGAGCATGAAGGCTTTGCCGGCAATGCGCTGTTGGCGAACATGCTGCGGCAAACGCCCGGTGTTGCGACGGTCCTTGTGGAGAATGGTTGGCCGAAAAATCCCGAAACACTTCAAGGGGCCCACTCGGTGGTTTTCTATATGGACGGTGGCGGGAAGCAGACGACGATCGCGCACGCCGTCGAAATTCAAAAGCTGGTGGATGCGGGCGTCGGTCTCGTCCATCTCCACCAGGTGATCGACTACCCCACCGAACCCGGCAGACAGGCGATGAACTGGCTGGGCGGAGTTTACGATGCGAAAGGCGGCAGCGCTCGCGGTCATTGGGATGAGTCGTTCACTCAATTTCCCGAGCATGAAATCACGCGCGGCGTCGAGCCGTTCGCAATGAACGACGGTTGGATTCTCAAGCTGCGATTCGTCCCGGAGATGAAAGGCATCACGCCTATTTTACGAACGACGCAACTTGCTCCCAAGGTAAAACCCCCTGCGCCGATTGCGGGGTCGGTGAATGTGGTCTGCTGGACCTACGACCGCCCGGACGGTGGCAGATCGTTTGTGTTTACGGGTGCCCACAATCATAAAACCTGGGCGATGCCGGGACTTCGCCGATTGGTGGTGAACGGGATTTTGTGGTCGGCGAAAGTTGCAATTCCCAAAGGCGGCGCGCCGATCGAACTCGACCCGGCGGATCTGATGACGAACCTCGAATTGAAACCGGTGAAGAACGCGAAGCCGCCTGTGGCAAAGTAGTAGACCGGCGGCAGAGGAATGCCGCCCTCCAACCAGAGCTCATTCGATCCGCAGTCCTCTCGGCAAACTTTCCCCGAAGGCCAGCTTCTGCTCATCCGCTTCCAGATCCCCGCCACACCGCACCAACTTCACAAAGTGTGTCGGTGCCGCAAGCGATTCCATCCGCGCGGCGACGGCTTCGCGCAATTCCGGCGACACATCGCGATAGCGGTCTCCCGTGAGCCGAACCATTTGCACCAGCGAAAACAAAGCCTTCTCCGGCAACTGCGGCAAATCCATCAACCGCCGCGCCCATCCCTCCACCGCATCCGCATCGACCAGCGCATTCAACGGGCCATACACCGGTACGCGCGAACCAAGCCGACCGAACGCCCATGCCGCTGCATCGCGCAGGGCGACCGCGCGATCGCGGGCGACGAAATAAAACAGCATCTCCCCCAACTCGATCTTCGACGCCGCAGGCAATAATTCCATCGCCCCGAGCAACCGAAAAATCTCGCTCCCCTCATGCGGCCCATATCCCAACGGCGAGCCTTTCGCCGTTCCCGCCTTCCTTAGAAATGTCCGCAGCGTCGCGAGCAATGGCTCGGCCAAGGTGTGTTGCTGGCCCGCCGTCAGCCCGCCCGCGATCCGCCGCCACAGCACCCACCATTCCGCGCGGCACAATTCGTTTTTCGCGTGAACCACCTTCGAGGATTGCATTCTCCAAGTTTGCGCCACCCGCCAATCGTCGACGGCCAGCCCATAGCCTGGCCGCAGGCTGAAGCCCACCAGATTCAACCAACGGGCCTCATGCTCCGCGCTAAATTTCCGGCCCGCCTCCACTTCCAGCAACACCTCCCAAAAACTTCGCATCAGCGACGACGGCCATTCCGCCCGCATCATCCCCGTCGCCAACTCCAAGCGCTTCACCAGTCCCTCGGGGCGATCGGTGATCCCCGTCGCCCCGCTTTTCTCAAACGACTGACGGATCAGCATCGCGCACGCTTCAACAATTGCCTGGTCGACAAACCCCTCCGTCTCCGCCGTCGCATCGTGCGTTTGCATTCCCGGCTTGCCGGCGGCGCGGACATCGAACTGCAATCGCCATCGACGATCCCCCGTCACTTCCGCGCACCAGAGATCGAGCGTACCGATCTCCGTCCGCCGGGCGTGCAGGGTAACCGCCACCCAGTCCGCCGCAGCCTTCCGACCCGATTGCAACACCGTGCGAATCGGCGGCAATGAAACCATCTGCATCGGATCGACCCGCACGATCGCCCCGGCCATATCGGTCGTCCGCACACTCGACACGTACAACGGAAACTCGACCGGCTGGCGGATCAGCAGATTGAACGGCTGCTGCGAAAGATCCACGCTCTGCCCTTCTTCCAACCCCGCCGGCAGCAGGCATACGGCCGAGTGGTCATCGCTCTCCGCCGTCTCGACACCGATGTAATAAGTCTGCGCCGAACCCCCGCTGATCCGCTGCCCATGCCCGCGCCGCACCATGCCGTAATGCGCCGCACCGCGACTGACCGCCAGATCCAGCCGCGCGTTGGGCAACACGATGGGCGACCATCGCGGCTTGTCCGACCTGCTGAACCAATCGCTCAACACTTCGAGCAATCGCGCGGACAGAACGGGCGATTCAAAAAACCCGCCATTGAACAGCACGATGTCGGGACGCGCGCCGTTGTCCGATTCATCCGCGGTCGCTTCCTCCCCGGCATGTCGATGCGCGATCAGAAACGCCGCGAGATATTTCGTGATCGCCGGGTCCGGCGCATAGGGCAGCCCGAACTCCTGAAATCCACTCCGCCGGGTGGTGGGCCTTTCCTCGATCGCCACGCGCGGCAGAAATCCGTCGACGAGAACCCGTTGAACCTCTTCGCGCGTAATCTCCACCTGCGTCGCCCCACCGATGAGCCGCGAACCGCCGCCGGGTAGACTGATCGTCACATTTTCCGGCGACTTCGGGCCGAGCAGCGTTTCCTTCACGGCCCGGCACAACCGCACCAATGAGCCCCATCGGCGAGGCTCCATTTTTTGATCACCCATCATCTTTCGCTCGACGTGATGGGCCAGCGCCAAATCCAGATTATCCCCGCCGAGAATCAAATGCTCGCCGACCGCGATGCGATGGAAATGGGCTTTCCCTTCCGCGGTGCGCCGAACGTGGATGAGCGTGAAATCGCTCGTCCCCCCGCCGATGTCGCACACCAGAATTTTTTGCCCCGGTCGAACCTGCGATTCCCATCCCTTTTTCTGATCGTGCAGCCAGGCGTAAAAAGCCGCCTGCGGTTCTTCAACCAGCACGACGTGCGGCAACCCCGCCTGCACCGCCGCCGCCACCGTCAATTCACGAGCCACTTCATCAAAAGACGCAGGCACCGTGAGGATGACGTCTTGTCGAGCGAGTGAATGTGCGGGAAATTTGAAATCCCAGGCCTGTCGCAGATGGGCGAGATAGCGAGAGCTGATTTCGACCGGCGACCATCGCGCCACATCCGCCGCCCCATGCCACGGGAGCAGTGCCGCCGTGCGATCAACCCCCGGATGACACAGCCAGGATTTTGCGGAGACGACCAGCCGACCGGGAACAACCGCGCCGTGATCCCTGGCAAAAACACCGACAAAGGTGGCATGGGCGTCTC
>JANXVV010000392.1 GCA_025351525.1 Humisphaera sp.
GCACGATGCAATACAGCGCGCTCACACTCAACGCGATGTACAGCACCGCGTTCGTCCCGGCCCCCAGTTGAAACATGATGAATCGATCGGCAAGCGCCCACGCCCCCAGGGCAATCCACGCCCGAAGATTCGCAGACCTGCCCGGCAGCAGCCGGCTGCACATCCCCAAGATGGTTGCGAGCAGAACGAGATCTCCCATAAACCAGATGAATCGCGCGACATAAGAGGGCAGAAGCGTCAGCGGAGCGACAAGCAGGGCGATGACAGGCGCGTTTTTAAACGTGAGCAATTCCCCATGTTCCAACGTGTAGATCGGCCGGCGGTGAGCCATCGCCTCGCCGGCCCGATAGTAGACGGCCCAGTCCCCGGTCGCATTGAGCGTGGGATAATGCTCTTTGACTTGGTGGCGCAACATCACCAGGACGACCATCGCGAACAATAAGGTGGAGGTAAGGCGAACCCACCGTGCCTGCGGTGAACCGAGCCGGATCGACAGCGGATCCTCACCTGGGGATACATCAACTGTTGCGTCAGGCAAAGAACTGGATTGCATTGAAGCCCATCACCGTAACCGCTCCAATCCTTCGCGGCAATTTACGCCACATAAGTTCGATCTCACCTCTTCATTATTTAGCCGTCTCGCTTGCGAGGCGCGTCTAACGGTGCCCCCCACCGCCAAAATTCAATCTAACTCACGACTTTCCTTCTTGGAATTATCAATCGACCGAATTACTCTTCTACCATCGATGGATAACATCCTTTGCGGAGTAAGACATGAGTTTTGAAAAGCGGAAAATGGACGGTGCATCCGTTTTCGATCGCCGTGCGTTTTTTCGATTCGCCGGGACATTGGCGGCCGCATCCTGGATGCCGCTGAACACTTGGGCCGACGAGTCCCCCGCCAATCCGCAAGCAGGTTGGCCTTTGACGGTGAAATTTCCCGAAAAAGGCGACTTGCTTTTGCAATCCGATCGCCCGCCGAATCTGGAAAGCCCGCTGCATGTGTTCCGGGATGATATTACCCCCAACGAAAATTTTTACGTCCGCTGGCATCTTGGGATATTGCCAACGAAGGTGGACACCGCCACCTTTCGACTGACGATCGCCGGTCACGTGGACGTACCGCTGAGTGTGTCCGTCGATGATCTGAAACGAAATTTTGAAGCGGTGTCGATGATCGCGGTGAACCAGTGTTCGGGTAATTCGCGGAGCCTGTATGAACCGCGTATGCCCGGGGTGCAGTGGGGCAGCGGGGCGATGGGCAACGCGAAATGGACCGGTGTGCGACTGCGCGACCTGCTTGCCAAAACCGGCGTCAAACCCGGCGCGGTCGATGTTTCGTTCAATGGCTTGGATGAACCGGTTCTGCCCGCCGCTCCCGGTTTTGCGGGAACGCCTGATTTCGTCAAATCGCTTCCCTTCGCCCGCGCGAACGATGGCGAAGTGATGGTCGCCTACGAGATGAACGGCCAACCGCTGCCGATGCTCAATGGGTTTCCCCTGCGATTGATCGTGCCCGGCTGGTATGCCACCTACTGGGTGAAGGCGCTCAATCAGATCGAAGTGCTGGATAAACCTTTTGACGGGTTCTGGGTCGCCAAGGCCTATCGCGTACCCAACACGCCGGATTTTCAGGAAGCGCCGAAAGCCCTTGCGAAGGATACCGTGCCGATCAGCCGGATGACGGTGCGGTCCCTTTTTGTTCGACCGGAACCCGCTGAAAAAGTATTGGCGGATGTCGAGTACGAAGTGCAGGGTTTGGCGATGGACAGCGGCAGGGGCATGAAGACGGTTGAAATTTCCCTTGACGGCGGGAACACCTGGACCGATGCGAAACTCGACCCGGAACTCGGCAAATATTCCTGGCGGCGATGGCGATTCGCGTGGAAGCCGCCGGCGGGCCGACATCAATTGAAGGTCCGCGCGACCAACCTGGCCGGCGAGACGCAAACGCAGGCCCAGTGGAATCGAAGCGGGTATGCGCGGAATGTGATCGAGTCGCTTGAAGTGAATGTCGGATGAAAATCGTACAGTCGCATATTGCCCCAAGTTTAGCGACCCCGCAAGCGAGACCGCTAAACTTTAAGACGAGAAGCGCCTCCCTTGCAAAGGAATCATCATGAAATCAAAGATATTCGTCGTTCTTGGCGGTGTTGCCGTGATGACCGCGATATGGATGCAAACGTCATGTGCCGAATCCCCGAAACCCGCCGTCGCAAAATTACAGCCTCCATCCCCCGTGCGCACGCTGAAACTGCCCGAGCTCGATCCTGCTCTACCGGCGGGCAAAGGGAAGGAAACGGTGGTGCTGATGTGTGCCGTCTGCCATACTCCGCACTATATCTTGAACCAACCGCCGTTTTCCCGCGAGGTGTGGATGGCGGAGGTTACGAAGATGCAAAAGACCTACAGCGCCCCGATCCCGGAGGATAAGGTGCCGGAGATTTTGGACTATCTGGTGGCAGTAAGAGGGTCAACTGCCAGATAACTTTTTTGCTGCATAAGCATTCGCAAACGCATGCGAACCGTTTACTTGTTCTTCAAGTTTCCGCCATTATAGTGGAGGCCAAAGAAAGGTTTTCATGGAACTGCTGCTAACGATCACCATTTTCGTCGCCCTGGGCGCGGTATTTGTCCTGATTAATCTCGTCGTTGGCGCGCTGGTGCGCCCGCATGTACCCAATGCAGAGAAATCAGCCGTCTACGAGTGCGGCGAGCCGTCCATCGGCAGCAGTTGGGTGCAGTTCGATCTGCGGTTCTACATCGTTGCGCTGGTCTATTTGATTTTCGACGTTGAAGTGGCGTTGTTTTATCCTTGGGCGGTGGCCTACGGAAACGCCGCCAACAGCCCGGAAGGTGCTTTCGCCATTCGGCAGACGGCGCTCGTGGACATGCTTTTCTTCTTCGGCGTGCTGATGGTCGGCTTCGCCTATCTGTGGCGTTTCGGTTACCTCGATTGGGTTCGCTCAGCAGCAACGACCAGCATTAAGGCGGATTACCGGGCGGGGACTGATTTGAGGAAAGAAGCGCGAATTGCGCCCTGAAATCAGAAACCGGAAACACGAAATCAGAAAAAAGCTCGAAAGCGGAAAACTTGAATTGCAAAAATCTCTTTCCGAAATTGGGTCTTTTGAAAAACTGGTGGCATGGGCGTTTCGCCCATGCTTTTTGGCCGAAGAAATGCATGGGCGAGACGCCCGTGCCACCTTATTCAAAGCACCCAATTGTCTTCTTCAGCGTTCGAGCTTTTTTCTGATTTCTGATTTCTAACTTCTGATTTCTATCGTCCGGCCTTGCTCTCCTCCGCCCTTCCACAGCACAGCGCCACCGCCAGCGCATCCGCCACATCCGGCGGCTCGGGGGGTTCCTTTAAATTCCACAGCAATTGAATCGACTTCTGCACCTGCGACTTACCCGCGTGCCCATGCCCGACGACGGATTGCTTGATCCGATTGGCGGCGAATTCCTCCGTCCGCACCTTGCGGCGGGCGGCGACCAGCAGAATCACACCGCGCGCATGCCCCATCATAATGGCCGTGCGCGGGTGTTTATAATGGGCGTACAGTTGCTCGACCGCGCAGATGTCCGGTTGATGTTCTTCAAACAGGGCGATCAATTCCGTTTCGAGTTCGACGAGGCGGGAGGCGATGGGCGTCTTTTCCTGAAGGCGGATCACCCCGGCGTCAATCAGGAGGGGACGGAGGGGTTTGTAGTCGATCACCCCGTAACCGGTAAGCCGCAGACCGGGATCGATGCCGAGAATTCGCATGGGATTGTCCGTTGTCCGTTGTCCGTTGTCCGTTGTCCGTTGTCAGTAGTATTTACAACTGACAACGGACAACGGACCACTGACCACTTACTAATCCTTCCTCCAACCCGTCCCATCGGCGCGGTCTTCCAGCGTGACGCCGAGTTCCGTCAGGCCTTTGCGAATTGTATCCGCCATCGCGAAGTTTTTGGTCTTCCGGGCGTCATTGCGCAGGGCGATCAACAACTTCATCAGCCCATCAGTCAGGCCGCCATCTTCCTTCGCAGGTTCATGGCGTTGGCGGAACAGGCCAAGCACCTGCCC
>JANXVV010000396.1 GCA_025351525.1 Humisphaera sp.
CCCCAATCCCTTCAAAGTCAACGGTCCCAATTTCACGCGTGTCAGATCGCGGACTTTGTGCCCGATGCGCGCCAGCATCCGCCGTACCTGGCGATTGCGGCCTTCGCGAAGGGTGATCTCCAGAGTGCTTTTGATGTTCCCGCGCGACACGATCTTGACGTTGCTCAACTCGGCCTTGATGCCCTGGCCCGTTCGTTCATCCGACAGCCAGATTCCCTTGGCCATTTCGTCGATCGATTCACCGGTGACGTAACCGTCGACGACTGCTTTGTAGGTTTTAGGGACGCCATACCGGGGATGGGTGAGATGATTGGTCAACTCGCCATCGTTGGTCATCAACAGCAGGCCTTTGGATTCGGCATCCAACCGCCCCACCGGATAAACCCGACCCGGCAGATCGGGCGGCAGCAGGTCGATGACGCGGGTCTGCTCGCCTTGGGCGACATTGGTGCTGTACACGCCTTTTGGTTTGTTGATGAGAATGTAGAGGCGTTTGCCGACCTGCTTGGCGCTGACTTTCACCGGTTCGCCATCCACCTCGACCTGATCCTTGGCCGGGTCGATCAGGAGGGGCAGGGTCATCTTGACCTTGCCATTCACTGACACACGGCCTTCGGTCACCATCTGCTCGACACTGCGGCGGGAAGCCACACCTGCGTTGGCCAGGATTTTTTGAATGCGTTCTTTCACGCGGGCATTATGTTATAAGACGGGGCGATTGTCACACCGGGCGGGGTTTGTATTTGGGTCTTTTGAAAAACTGGTGGCATGGGCGTCTCGCCCCTGCTTTTTGGCCGAAGAAATGCATGGGCGAGACGCCCATGCCACCTTCTTCAAAACACCCAGTCTCCTCATCGCCGCGCGATCCGTGCAAGTATGTGGCGACGTGAAGGACGATTCCCATGCCGACAAAAGTAACAGCTGCGAACGGCGACACTCTCTGCGGTCTGGCGATCGAGGCGGGATTTCTCGACTGTGCCCCGCTTCGCGCCGACGCGGCGAACAGCGCGTTTCTCACCCGCGACCTGGCCGCCGGTGATATCGTCACCATCCCGGATATCGATGTGCGCGAAGTCGCCCGCGGCACAGATGCCACGCACACCTTCGTCGCTGAAAACGCCCCGCCGGTCCGCATCCGCTTCACGCACGGTTCGCCGGCTATCAAATACCTGCAAGACGCCGACTCGACGGTTTTGAACGTCAGCAACTACAACACCATCGCCGCCGGCCGAAACGCCAATGTCCCGTTTCCCGATCAATTTGAGTTCCAGCAGCCCGGGCACGATGACCCGGATACGTTCAAGGTCGAGGTGGTCGACCCCGCTGCCGGAGGGACGGTAAACGTCGTGCTGGAGGCGATGAAACCTCTCTACCAATTGGAACTGGACTCGAACCAACTCGTGGTGACCGGCCATATCCCGTTCGGCGACAGTGTGCCCACGCCCGATATGCGGAAGATCGACATGGAGTGCAAAAAAGTGCGCTCGAGCGTTTCATTTCGCTCTCGATATTTGCGGCTGGTGGTTGACGAGAAAGATTTCGAGGCGGCACCGGGGCAGACATTGCTGGTCAGCGACATGGCCGATGGCCTCGGGTCGGGCTCGCCGGTGGACAACGACACGGTGGAGATTCTCGATCAGCAGGTTCGGGCGTCGTACACGCGCACGGCATGTCCCGGGGCTGCTCCCAATAAATGCACGGTGCGGGCGCAACTGCCGATCGGCGAAGACCGCAAGCGGGTCCGCATCGCATTTCATGTGTTCAAAAGCACCCGGGGAGGGACGCCTATATTGAACCTCACTACGCAGAACATGCGACGCCGCTTATTCAAATGGTGGCGTCGATACTATGCTCAGGCGAACCTGGCACCGACGCTGGTCGCTCCGGGGGTCGAGTTCATCGATCCGCCCGACGAGAACATGCTCGTGATCGGGCAGGACTCCGGCACGTCCGCGTCCGGAAAAACGGCCAAGGGACCCACCGCATCGACGCTGACGGTAACCATTTCCGCCAGTTCCTTGCCGACCGGATCGCAGGCGATCGTGGCTTCACTAACAAAAGGGATGACTCCGCTGGACGTGGGCGAGGCGGTTGTGGCCGTGTTACCTGCCGGTTTCAAAGGTGAACTGCACGAAAACTCCCGCGCTTTCAATGCCAAAAACGGTTCATGCGACCTGCTCATCACCGCGAACGATGGTTCCCCCATAACCCTCAAGGCGAGCACCGACGATACCAGCCTCCGCCTGAAGGGTGCCATTCAAATCGCCCGGGTGAGCCCCGGCATCACCAATCCCGCCGCAACGGGGGCGGACAAGGTTAGTTCAGATGCTACTACCGTGGGTCTGATGCCCTCCACCATTGATCTGCGACGCATCATTTACTGTTCGCAGGGTTCGGCCGATTGCATCAACGTCTACGTAATTGCCGCCCAAATGACCAGCGCAGCAGGTATTGCTTTTGTTCCGGGCGACGATTTGAAAGACGACTTCCGCGCGCGCGTTCCTCTGCGACATTCCATTGTTGTTGCCGGGATTGGTATGGATGGGACAGATAACTTCCCGGCGATTCTTCCCCACGAGTGCGGGCACATTCTGGGAGATGTTTTTCACGTCGAAAAATTCGATTCCCACCACAAGACCGAGGTTATGACTCAGAACGCGTTGCCGCAAGACAATCTCGTGAACGCACCCAAGCGGTTATGTGATCTTCCGGTACAGGTGACCTACGGGATGTTCAGCACCAGCCAGGCGGTGCCCGGTACGGCCATCGACCGCACAACGAGTTCGGTCAAGCGATTCCGCGAGCGAAGCAACGAGCTCACCGAGGGCTTTTAATCATGAATATCCCAATTACCATTCCGCGCGTCGAAGGTGCCGAAGCCGATCACCGCCTTGCCGGATTTATCTTTGCAGGCCATTACGCCCCCCCGCGCGTGCCGCGCGGAATCCGGCCCGAACTGGTTTCAACCTTTATTCTGACGCGGATCGTTCCAGACTCCCCGGCCCCCGCCTACTCAAAAACGGGTGAGGTGCTGCGCTTCTACGAACGGACCGACGTGGTGCCTCACCTCATGTTGGCTCTGAATGGCCAGGAACGCTCGCTTGCTGACGTGCAACGCTCCGCCTACGTGTTGCAAACCGTTGGTGACCTGGGCACGCCGGAGCAAATCGCCCACGCGGTGGGTTACTTCGACCGTGTATTGGTCCCCCATCACGAGTCGATAGGGGCCATCGGGAGTCTGGAAGAAGCGCTGATAGCCCTCGCGCCCGCCGGTTCGTCCAAAGCCCTCTCCAAACGGCTCGCGGAGGAAGTCGAGCGCGCGTCACACGTCGCGAACCTACGCGGCCCCGACGGCCTGCGCCATCGAATGCTCACCGACATTCAAAGCAACGAGCTTCCGGGAACCCTCTTCGTGATTGAAGGCAAGAATAAAACCCTCGCCCTCCCACCGGTCGAACGGCGGGCGGAACTGGTGGCTGTCTATCTCGACCAATCCGATCTGAAGGATCCGCAACTCCAGGTATGGGCCGCCCGCCTGCTGCGTCACGAAGCAATGACCGGTGACGCCGCCGCGGTTCAGGCGGAATTTTCAACGGCGCTCGATGGCGACGCACACAAGGCCTCGAAAGGCGACAAAGACGCCGGCTTCGTGGTTGTCCGCGCCGCGCAGGCGATCCTGTATCTGCAAGGAAAGCTGACGGCGGCGCAGCAGAAAGCTTTGGACCTGTCGCAAGGTGGAGCGATGAATTTCCTATGGGACGATCTGTAGGCGAAAGGTTGGAGACATTTAGTTTGGAAGGAGTGTTGTGTTATGCCATCCCCCAAGAGTGGAAAGCCCGGCTCCCCGGTCCCGCCGACCGACCCCCGAAAGCCCGAGCCGGCGGACAAGGCCGACCCGGGGGAGATGGACGAGATCAAGGCGGAGCAACGAGAGACGCAGACGGGGAAGTATGGGTCAGTGCCGATAGAACCATACAAGAAAACCACCGATCCCGAGGAGAGAAAGAAGAAACCGAGTTGGATTGAAATCGTGCTGGTGGATGAGGAAGACATTCCAGTGGCTGGTGAGGCTTATCGTATCGTACTTCCGGACGGGTCCGTGAAGGAAGGAAGCCTGGACGAAAAAGGCTTCGCGCGCATTGACAGTATTGAGCCGGGGACGTGCAAAATCAGTTTTCCGAGCTTGGACAAAGATGCGTGGATCAAGGCGTGACGGGGTGGAGCGTGGCCGAAAAGAGAGTAACAGAGCATGCCTGATTACATTGTCCAACCCGGTGACTGTTTTTCCAGCATTGCGTTCGGTGCCGGATTTTTTTGGCAGAATTTGTGGAACCTTCCGGAGAATGCAAACCTCCGCACATTTCGCAAAGATCCGAACGTCCTGTTTCCAGGAGACTCCGTCTTCATCCCCGACAGACGTATGAAAGTAGAGCCGGGTGCCACCGGATCTCGACACCGCTTCAAACTCAAGGGCGTCCCAGAGAAACTGAACATCCACTTTCTCCGCGAAGGCAAGCCACGTAAGAACATTCCATATGTTCTCGATGTCGACGGTCGAGTTACCAATGGTAGAACCGATGGCGCTGGTTGGGTTCACGCCACAATTCCACCCGACGCGCGTCGGTGCCTCTTAAAGCTCGCACCGGAAGGGAAGCCGGTCGAGGAGTATGCGATGGGCATCGGACACCTCGATCCGGTTGATGAGGTTTCCGGCTATCAGGCCCGACTGCAAAACCTGGGATACTTCGTTGGAGAGGTGGACGGCAAACCCGGCCCTGAAACGACGGCGGCGTTGCAATCATTCCAATTGAGAAATGGGTTTGAAGTGACGGGGCAACCCGATTCGGCAACACTCGAAGCGGTGAAAAAGAAACATGGCAGCTGAACACCGCCACGACCGCGAACGCAACGGCGTTGATTAGTTTGCGGCAGCTATAACGTGTGCGAGCTTTGATAGTCGCCTATTGCGAAGAAAGTCAAAATTTTATGACTGTGACTTTAGATCATATTCGGTTCGACCTACCTCCAGGTTTTGAGGACGAATCCAATTATACGTTCCGCTCAGAGACTGATTCCGAGGAATTGGACTTTTCGGTATCGAATGAACCGCCTGAGCACGCGAAGCCATCCGATGTCATCGCAGATCGCGAAGGACAGCTCCGCGACGTCTACTCAACCAGTCTCAAGGTGATTTCTAAGCAAACCTGCGAGATAGCAAATAGGCCTGCGCAGGTTCTGGTCGCAACCATCGAGGAAAAAGCAATTTCCACTAACCTTCGGTTGGGAATCTTAGCACTGCAAGGCTCTAAATACTTCGAAGTCAGCTACATCGCCGGGGGGGCGGTAAATGACATCGCCCAGCGTTGGGCAGCCGTGCTGAGTAATCTAAAAATGGAACCGGAGTCGGTTGCATCCGTTCCGGGTGGTTTTGTTCGGCGACCGGTAGGCATGGCTTCCGCGGCAGTCCCCTCAAAGCTTCATCGACCCGCAAGATACTCCTTTTTGTCGCGCCATCCAGACATTCGTGCCGAGGTCTCGTTAATCTTGCTCGATGGATCGGATTCAGATGCACTTGAGCTGCATCAAGTCGAAAGTAACGCGGGCGAGGCCGGACATGAACCAAAAACCGTTGCAGTACGACTTCGCGAGGGTGCGGCATCTGTCACTGAACGACTTCAAAAAAGATCGGATGATCGCGAGGGGTACACAGTGAGCGTCGATGCCATTTTGTCTTCGCGGGTCCGCATACTAATGACTGCGCGTGCTCCGGACAAAGACCGAAGCGGAATCCAGGAATTGACTGACCAATTTCTTAAAACTTTGTCTTTGAGGAGGTAAATACCGTGACTGAAGCGTCCATTTGTCGAGCCAAAGACAATACGATTTCGAGCGTAAAAGTACCCTTGGTGTTTGTACCCGGCGTAATGGGATCGCGTCTAAAGTTCAAGGCCGGGTCGTCAACCGGCCAGTGCTGGGATCCAGATTCTAAAAGTTGGAGGATGCTGCATTGGGTGTGGATCGGTGCCGATCGAGCCCGAAAATCCCTCGATGTCGACAATGAAGTGGAGGTGATGACAATTCCATGGTGGACATCCGAGTCTCTCTCTGACGATGAGTTGTTGCGTGGGTGGGCGGGAGCATCGTGGGATTCATACGGAGATTTTTTCTCTTATATGGGGAGGCGCGGCAAGTGGCGTTCGTTGCGAAATCCTCTTTATGTCTGGGGGTACGACTGGCGAAAAGACATTCTAAAATCCGGCGATGACCTTGCGAAGTATATTCAATCGGGCAAAGGCCCGCTGCAATCCGAAGACGCGTCCAGTTGTATTATTGTGACGCATAGTATGGGGGGGTTGGTCGCCCGCGCGGCATTGCGCCAGCATCCTGACTTAGAGGCGAAGGTGCTTGGAGTCATCCATGTCGTCCAGCCGGTTTTTGGCGCGACCACGCTCTATCGGCGTTTTCTGACCGGAACCTTGACTCTCGACGGAGGTGCCCCATTTGCCATGATTCTCGGCAACACTGGACCCAAATTCTCGCAAATCGTCAGTGGACTGCCGGGTCCAATTCAGCTTCTGCCGTCAAACCTTTACGCGCAGCGCTGCGAGAAGGCAGGCGTTCGCTGGCTCACAACCACACGATTTGGCGATGCACATCAGAAAACGTATGAAGCGTTCGGAAGTGTTTATGATGTCTATACTAGGGGCCATCGAACTCATCCTCCCGGAATCATACGAGACGATCTTCCTCCTGACGTCAGCAAGGAAATCCAGAAAAAGCTGATAGATCAAGTCAAGCGGATGCAGATCGTGCATGAGACCTTGGCAAATTACCGACTTGTCGACCGAACATGGTCCATTTATGGTACAGGGAAGCCAACCGATACGGTTGAGCATTTCGATCTTCCTCCCGAGAAAATCCTTGTTGACGTTATACCTTGCGGCGAAGTGGCGACTGTACTGCCATACGGCGTCAACGATCAAGGGAATAAAGTTTACATCAAGCAAGGACACGACGTTGATATGATGGGTTGGGATGAGGGCCGAAGTCGTCCGAAAACGGGTGAGGGCACGGTACCCGATTTAAGTGCCTCTGGATTGTTTCCAGGCGAAAAACATGACCTGCATGGCACATTCACTACTGCGGACCTCACAAAGAAGCATCAGTTTGTAAGCTGCGACATTGAGCATGAACCGGCCTGCAAAGATCCCTATGTAGCTAATCGTATTCTTGAATTAGTGGACGCAATCGTAGGTAGCCGCGAATGCGAGAAGTGAGCTGACGAGATGCCAAAATTATGGATGGGGCCGTTTGAAGCCATGCTTCTCACTCCTCGATCTACCGAAACCTACCCTTCTCGACAAACACAATGTCGCGGCCCAGTCCGGAAGGCGTTACTCAGCCTTACTTGGGAAGTCGATCGCAATAGCTCCCAAGGCGGGGGGTTCTTCTTTGACCTCCCCGACAGCACAGGTTAAATTAAAACCCGTGAATTCAGGCATTTTTTTGCACGGGTGATAATATGATTTCTTGGGAAAATGGGTGGAAATGACGCGTATGTATGAAAGTCTTTCCGCAACTCTTCGTCGTTTTGCCCGATAATTTAACAACCCAAAGAAAGGACACCACCCATGCCCCCCGCCGCACGACTCACCGATATGCACGTCTGCCCGATGATCACCCCCGGCGTCCCGCCGATCCCCCACGTCGGGGGGCCCATCACCGGTCCCGGGGTGCCCACCGTTCTGATCGGCGGCATGCCGGCGGCCACCGCCACCGACATGTGCGTCTGCGTCGGGCCGCCCGATGTCATCGCCCTCGGGTCGACCACCGTACTGATCGGCGGAAAGCCTGCGGCGCGCATGGGAGACATGACGGCTCACGGAGGGTCGATTGTCCTGGGATGTCCGACGGTGCTGATCGGGGGTTGATGGCGAATCTGTAATGCATGGCACGGGAAAGGGTCAGCCTGTTGGCTGACCCTTCCGCATAGCCTCTGTGGCGCGAGTTGAAGCCTTCTTAGCTTATGGCAGAAGTCGGCAACTTTCTAACGATCTTAAGCATGCCCAACCCGACGAGCGTGGTGAGAGCGGGCCAGACCGCCAGCGGGAGTGGCGTTGTAGGGACAGTCGCCGTCGGCACAAAGATGGCAATGTCGGAAACGGCACCTACAAATCCTCGGCCAAGCTCCATGGAGGATGATTTCGTCAGGTCGATCGACAAAATATACCCACCCGAGTTCGTGCCGGTAGCTCCATAGAGATTGCCAAGGCTGTCAAACGCCAAACCGGCCAAAAACGTACCTGCTCGGAGGTCGCTGAGCGAGGTGAGCAATGTGGATACGCCCGTAGTTTTATCAATCGTATAAATGTCTGCATGGCCGGCTAACCCCGCGTCGGGTGTGGATGCCGCTCCATATAGAACGCCTGTGAGGGGATTGATCGCCAGCGCGCCGATTCCCGCAGGGGTCGCACCGATGACAGTCCGCGCACCGGTGGTCGGATTGACGTTCAACAGTGAATCAGAAGGCCCCTGGAAAACCGTGCTCGTGCTGCCGAAGAGCTTTCCGTTCGCAGCAAACGCAATGGCGGCGAGACCGCCGGGACCGGCCGGAATGGGACCTCCTATTGCAGTCGGTGTGGCCGCACCCGTCGTGGTGGAGATTGTGTATAAGCGCCCGGCGTTGACCTTTCCCACTTCCGTCTTGTCCGCCCCGACGGATCCAAACAGAACCCCCGTACCTGGCTGGAACGAGAGCCCGGACAAACCCAGTTGAGTATCCCCGACCACCGTGGTCGTAAACCCGCTCGTGGTAAACGGGTTGGCCTGGATGCTGACCAACTTGCCGATGTCCGGATTGACGGCGAAGATCGTCACCGCCGCTCCCGCCGGTAGTGAAAAGGCCAGCATCGCCGCTACTGATCCCACCGCCACGATCAAGAGTCGAAATGTGCTTCGTAAAACTTTCATCTTTTGCTCCTTAAAAATTCAAACTGTTTTCACGCGGATCACCTAGACCGCGTTGACTGGTGAATGATCTTCAGGCATTTCCTAAACGTTCACCCACTTCCGCACGCGCAACCCAAGACCGACCATGGCCAGCGTCGTTACTCCGGGCCAGAACGCCGCCGGCAGCGGCGCTGCGGGGGCGAATGCCAAAAGGGGACCGGAGACGTAGTCGTCGAAAGGTGCGTCGTCAACGCCGTCGGTGTCGTCACCGCGACCGTTGTTCCTGTCTTCCGAGATGATGTTTACACCGCCCAGTAAAGTGTAATCCGTGCCATTGGTGGCGATGTAGAACGTCAGTGAATTCCCGGCGGAGAACCCCGCGTGGAAGTGAAGTTCGACATCGTCCGCCTGTCCGGTCGACAGAGGTATGCGTTGTCGCACCGCGTGCTCCTCGTCGCTGATCGTCCCACCGGCGGCGATCCGGGTATTGAAGCCCGCGAAGCCGGTGAAATGAATTTCGTCGAGGAACGGCGTCGTGTTCGTTCCGAAGAGGGTGTATTTGAAATCGATCGTGCCGCCCACCTCGCGAAGAACGTCCGTCTGCAACGACCCAATAAACGGTAACGGGTTCGCAATCCCCTTGGCATTGAAAAACGTGAAGAACGGTTGAACGAGAGTCGCCAACACCGTCGTCCCAGCGGGAAACGTGTCCCCGGGAATGACATCCACGCCATCGGGTTTGAGAAGGGTTGGCAGACCGGGCGTGAGAGCCGCGCCGGCATTGGATGAAAACGCCAGCATCGCCGCGACGGACCCCGCCGCACCGATCAAGAGTCGAAATGGACTTCGTAAGGCTTTCATTTTTTGCTCCTTCCAAAATTCACGTGACCCCCGTTTCAACCAGGCCGTCATCGGGCGATCCTCCTTTCGAGACGGGTAAGGTGCAAGCTTAATCAATTATTGCTGGAAAATGCAAGGTCTTTCTTCCTACGCGACACCTATTTTCCGGGGCATTTTTGCGTTCGACGCCTTTTCATCGTTACAAGCGTTACGATCCTCATCAAACCGATTTGCAAATTGTTTCGCCCATTGGCTCAATGGTTTCCACGGACCCTACCGATAAGGGGGTGACCGCCAGCCGGCAATCTGGGTTTAGTTTGCCGCATGGCGCGAATTGCAGGGTTTCTGGCGTCATCAGAAGATTTCGCTAATCTATGTCATTAGAAGGTGCAGCGCGGGCTCACCTCTCACATCAACGGGATCGGAACGACACGTTCGTTCACAGAG
>JANXVV010000567.1 GCA_025351525.1 Humisphaera sp.
TCTTTGCGGGTCACGACGGGGAGCACATCGACGGTGCTCTTGAGGTTGGGCAGGCCGCGTTTGGCGGCTTCCTGGTGCCAGTCCTCGCCGTACCCGTTGCCGTTGAACAGAACCTTTTTGCTGTCCTTGACGATGGCGGGCAACACGTTCTGGATGGCGGTGACCAGATCCTTGCCGCCCTTGATTTCGGCATCGAGCTTGGTGGCGATGTAATCCAGCGATTCGGCGACGATCGTGTTGAGAACCGTGTTGGCCCCCGAAACGTTCGCGCTGGAACCGACCGCCCGGAACTCAAACTTGTTGCCCGTGAATGCGAAAGGCGACGTGCGGTTGCGATCGCCCGCCTCCTTGGGAATCGGCGGCAAAACCGACACGCCGGTGATGAACGTGCCGCCCTGTTTGCTGGTCTTTGGCGTGCCTTTTTCAAGCTGTTCGAAGATGTCCTGCAACTGATCGCCGAGGAACACCGAGATGATCGCCGGCGGGGCCTCGTTGGCACCGAGGCGGTGATCGTTGTTGGCGGATGCGATCGAGAGACGAAGGATTTCGCTGTACTTGGCGACCGCGCGAACGGTGGCGACGCAGAACACCAGGAACTGTGCGTTGTCGTGCGGGTTATCGCCGGGGTTCAGCAGATTTTCACCCGCATCGGTCGACATCGACCAGTTGTTGTGCTTGCCGGAACCGTTGATGCCTGCGAACGGTTTTTCGTGCAGCAGGCAGACCATGCCGTACTTGTCGGCGCTTTTGCGAAGCACTTCCATCACCAGATTCTGGTGATCGGTGGCGAGATTGCTGTTCTCGAAAATCGGGGCCAGTTCATACTGACCGGGAGCCACTTCATTGTGCCGGGTCTTGACGGGCACGCCAAGCTTGAACAACTGGGCCTCGCCGTCCGCCATGCAGGCCAGCACGCGGTCGGGGATTGAACCGAAATACTGGTCTTCCAGTTCCTGGCCCTTGGGCGGTGGGCAGCCGAAGAGGGTACGGCCACACGTCACCAGATCGGGGCGGGCATAATAGAAGGCTTTGTCGATCAGGAAATATTCCTGCTCGGCACCGACGGTGGTAAACACGTGGTTCGGGGCCTTGCCAAAGATTTTCAGGATGCGAATCGCCTGCGTCGACAGGGCTTCCATCGAACGGAGTAGCGGCGTCTTTTTATCGAGCGCCTCGCCGGTCCAGCTTAAAAATGCGGTCGGGATGACCAAGGTGGAACCATTCGGGTTCTCGGCGATGTAGGCGGGAGAAGTCGGGTCCCAAGCGGTGTAACCGCGCGCTTCAAAGGTGGCGCGAAGGCCGCCCGACGGGAATGACGAGGCATCCGGCTCGCCCTTGACCAGTTCCTTGCCGCTGAATTCCGCCAGCGCCCCACCCTCGCCATCCGGCGAAATAAAGCTGTCATGTTTCTCGGCGGTGATGCCGGTCATCGGTTGAAACAGGTGCGTGTAGTGCGTCGCCCCCTGCTCGACCGCCCAATCCTTCATCGCCACTGCCACCGCATCGGCGATGGACGCATCGAGCGGAGCGCCGTGTTTGATCGTCTTCAACAGACTCTTGAAAATCGGCTTCGGAAGCCGTTGTTTCATAACCGCTTCGCTGAAAACCAGAGAGCCGAACAGGTCTTTCCCGTGGACGGTCTGGAAGTCCAGTAAGTTGAGCTTGTGCTTGCTGTTGACGATCGATTTGATCGCATCGTGGCGAACGTTCGACGAACCCATCTGGGTCTCCTGAAAAAAGGGTGAAAAGTGCGACCGCCGTAGTGTGGGCGGTGATAGGAAGCGTAGCGCAATAGTCTGGGGATTTTAGCGCCCGATGTCAAGATGAGGCATGGGCGCGGGCTGGTAACTCTCGAGCCGGATGTATTCCAGTTTGTACTTTGCCATGGGAGTGTCCGCTGTCCTTTTTTTAAGCAGGACGAGCCGAAGCGGCCTGCTTATGGTTAGTTTTCATGCATCCGGTGACTATATTTCGCCTTGTCATGGTGAAATCGCAAAGTAGATGCCAGTCGCGACGGTAACTGGACATGCATCGCGCACCGTCTGCTCAATGCTCCTGATAAAAATCACAATACGCAAACGTGTCTTTTGACAAAACCTTTGAATGATGAAAATCACGCCGGGATCGGAGCCTTAGGCGACGACCCGGATTCCGCAATGAGTGGCTCCTTGCGGAATCCGGGTCGTCGCTAAAGCTCCGATCCCGGCGTGTTGGAATATAGGCGACGAAATTTCAAACCTGAAAAAACGAAGTAGTTGAATTCTTCGAAGTCATCGTCATCAGTCACTTCCCCCTTCAATTCCGCGTGATCATCTCGTGCAGATTCAGCACCGTCCTCG
>JANXVV010000472.1 GCA_025351525.1 Humisphaera sp.
GACAACCTGGAGATCGAAGACCGCGTCGGGGGCGGCGATGGATTTTCCAGTGGATTCGCCTACGGGTTTCTGAATGGCAAAACCCCGCAGGAATGTGTAGATCTGGGCGCGGCCCACGGCGCGCTGTTACAAAGCACGCGCGGCGACACCAGTCAGATTGATCTGGCGGATCTGATGCACGTTTTTGGGGGCGGAAGCGCTCGAATTAAGCGGTAACGTGCCGCTGAGAGATCGTGAATTTTTAGCGGCTGTGCCGAAGGCACGCGTTTTTTCGGGACAGAAAACGCGTGCCTTCCGCACAGCCGCTAAAAACTCACGATCTCTCAGCGGCACGTTACCGCTTAATTCGAGCGCTTCCACCCCCGAAAACGTGCATGAGATCCGCTAAATCGATTTGGCTGGTATCGCCTCGCGTAGACTGTAGCAGCGCGCCGTGGGCGGCACCCAGATCGACACATTCCTGCGGGGTTTTGCCATTCAGAAACCCGTAGGCGAATCCACTGGAAAATCCATCGCCGCCCCCGACGCGGTCTTCGATCTCCAGGTTGTCGTATCGGCGGCTTTCGTAAAATTGTCCCTCGGCCCACAGAATCGCCGACCAGTTATTCACCAATCCGCTTTTCACTTCACGCAGCGTGGTGCCGACGACTTTGATGTTGGGGAACGCTTTGACGACCTTCTCGACCATCTTTTTGTAGGCGGAAGCATCGAGCGTGGAAAGATGCTCATCCGCTCCGTCCACTTCAAAGCCGAGCACTTTTTGAAAATCTTCTTCATTGCCGATCAAGCAATCCATATAAGGCACCAGATCGCGGGTCATCTCCCGGGCTTTTTGGCTCGACCAGAGTTTGCTGCGAAAGTTCAGATCGTAACTGACGATCGTGCCGGCTTGGCGGGCGGCGACAAGAGCCTCTTTGCAAACCGCCGCACAGCCTTGCGAAAGAGCGGTGAAAATCCCACCGGTATGTAGCCAGCGGACTCCTTTTTCGCGGAACAAGGCGGCGAAGTCGATCATGCCCGGCTTGAGATTGGAAGCCGCCGAATGACCGCGATCGTAAAGGGTCACACTCGCCCGAACGCCCGTGCCCACCTCGGTGAAATTCAAACCGATGCGATCTTCCCGCCCGATTCCGTCATAGTCCGCCATCACGATGTGGGTCATATCCACGCCCACCGCACGGCCATGATTCACGATCAACCGCCCGAGTGGATGATCGACCAGTCGGCTTAAAAAACCGGTCCGCATCCCCAGTCGTGCCAAGGCGTAAGCCACGTTGTATTCACCACCACCGACCCACACTTCCAACGCGTTTGCAAATTCGATTCGACCGTGTCCGTGCGGGGACAGCCGCAGCATACATTCGCCGAGGGACATGAGATCGTATCGGGCCGATGAAGCGGGACGGATGTTCATAGGTTCGGCAATGTATCAGGGGAAGGTTTTCCGGCAACATCGCAACGGGTAAACTTAACGTCCGCCGCGCCGGTGCATTTTCCGGATTATTTAGCCGGGTCGCCTGCGACGCGCGTCGGATGATGATCAGGGTCGAAAAATTATCGGCCGCAAGCGGCCCCGCTAAACAGTTGATGATGCTTCGAAAGTTCCTCTCCATTTTTACAGGCGTCTTCGTTCTGTTCGCGGGAACGCGCTTTCTCCTCGACAAAAATACAATGCGACCCACACCGATGATCGATATCGGCGGGCTCACGATGGGCGGCACATGGTCCGTCAAACTTCCCGCATTGCCGCCGTCCATCAAGTCGGCGGCACAGCTCGAAGCTTCCATCGCCTTCCTGTTGCACCGACTGGATGCGGAGATGTCGAGCTATCAACCGGAGGGAGACCTGTGCAAATTCAATCGCGATCGCACGATCGATTGGCACGAGGTTCCCGCCGAGTTGGCCGAGGTGGTCGCCAAGGCGTTGCAGGTGAGTGAGGAAAGCGGTGGGGCGTTCGATGTGACGGTCGCGCCGCTGGTCAGTTTGTGGGGATTCGGGCCGGATTCGCACGGAAAGCCGCTCGAAAAAATTCCCTCGGATTTGGAAATCAAATCTGCTCTTGTCCATGTGGGATATCGTCGATTGCAGTGCCGATTGAGCCCGCCGGCTTTGCGAAAGAGCGACCCGGAAGTTTCGATCGATCTCGGTGGCATCGGCAAGGGATTCGCGGCGGATCAGGTGTCGGTCTATCTCAATTCCATCGGTGCCGATCATTATCTGATCGCCGTCGGTGGAGAATTGCGGGCGAAGGGAACCTCGGCGGCGGGCCTTCCCTGGCGCGTTGGGATTGAAACGCCTACGGCTGACACGCGGCGCATTTTTCAGCAGGTCGATCTGCACGAGGCTTCGCTATCCACTTCGGGAAATTATCGAAATTTTTACACCCTTGGCGAGCAGTCGTTTTGCCATGAGATCGATCCGCAGACGGGCAGGCCGGTGGTTCATGCGCTGGCCTCCGTCAGCGTGATCCATTCGTCCGGCACCTACGCCGATGCTATGGCCACCGCGTTGATCGTACTGGGACCGGAGCGAGGTTTTCAACTCGCTCAAAAAATGGATCTGGCGGTGTTATTCATCATTCGCGGTGAGGATCATTTTGAAACGCGCTGGACAGACCGCTTTGAAGCCCTGGCGGGCCAACGATCCAACCGCCGTTGAGTAGTCGTATCATGCGATTTCACTGCGGGCCTCTCATCGTTCTATCACTCCTCTGGATGACATCGTGCGCTTCGGCGGAAGGAGTGGAGAGACATCTGCTGTACGTTGCCACTCCCGGAATTCGCGCCGAGGCGCAGCGCGGCGGGGCGGGAATTCTGGTTTTCGACATCGACCGCGATCATCAGTTTGTCCGCCGGATCGTCGTGCCGGCGCTCGGTGATTTCAAACACCCGCAGGCCGTGAAGGGAATTTGCGCCAGCGCCGCGACGGGGCGGTTGTACGTCAGCACGCCGAAGAATCTGACGTGCATTGATTTGACGAACGATCGGATTCTCTGGGAGAAAACCTACGATTCCGGGTGCGACCGGATGTCGATCTCGCCGGATGGGAAGGTGATTTACGAACCGACGTTTGAGAAGGACGACTGGCACGTGATCGACGCCGCCGACGGCAGGGAGATTGCGAAAATTTCACCGAAGTCCGGCGCGCACAACACGGTCTACGGGCCGGATGGTAAGCGCTGCTATCTGGCCGGGCTTCGCTCGCCGCTGTTGACGGTCGCCGACACCGCCACGCACACCGCCGAGAAAACCGTGGGGCCGTTCGGCAGCGCGATCCGCCCGTTCACCGTGAATGGCCGGTCGACGCTCTGCTATGTCTGCGTCAATGGGCTGCTCGGTTTTGAGATCGGCGATCTGACGACCGGGAAGAAATTGTATCGCGTCGAAGTGAAGGATTTTTCCATGGGAGCGGTCGCGCGTCATGGCTGCCCGAGTCACGGGGTGGGTCTGACGCCGGATGAAAAAGAAGTGTGGGTGACGGATGGGCACAACAGTCGAATGCACATCTTCGACAACACGGTCATGCCACCGAAACAGATGGCAAGCATACCGCTGCGCGATCAGCCCGGTTGGATCACCTTCAGTATCGAGGGTCGATTCGCGTATCCCTCCACCGGTGAAGTGATCGACACGAAGACTCGAACCGTCTTGCGGGGACTTACCGATGAAACCGGCGCGGCGGTTCACAGTGAAAAGCTGTTGGAGATCGATTTTGTGGGCGATAAAGCTTCGCGGGCCGGAGATCAATTTGGAGTGGGAAGAATGACCGGGGGCGATTCCCTGAAGCGAGAAGAAAAGAATTGAACCACAGGTTCTCGGTGGTTCACCGAATTTATTTTGCCTTCACATCATACGCCAGCAGCGAATTCTGATCGCGGACATATAGCCGACCGTTGGCGATCACCAGGTGCGGCCACGCGTTTTTGTTGCTGCGCTGCGGTTGATCGAATCGGCCTTTTTCCGCGTGATGATCGGGGCCCGCTTCCAGCAGCACGATGGTGCCGGTCTTGCCCTCATCGCGCAGATAGAATCGGTCATCGGCATAGCTGATCGAGCCTTTGCCGAGCAGGTTTTTATCCTGCCAATTCACCTTGCCGGTCAGGAGATCCTGGCAAGTCCATCCTTTTTCGTCGCGATGGGTTTTGTCCGCAGGATCGGTGAACCCGTAGATGGCATCTCCGAGCAGGATGACCCCGCCGTGATGGTTGATCATGCCCTTGTTCGAGTAGACTTTTTCGACGTTGAAATGACCGTCGGCGGAGCTGATTTTGAACAGGTCGCACCCGACGCCGTAGCCGGAGGTGACGTAGACGAAATGATCCTTGATGACCGGTGTCGGAATGACGGCGGTCTGACCGGGGCGATCGTGCCTCCAGAGCAATTTGCCATCGGCGACGGCGATGCCGGCGACGCTCTTGGCGGTGAGCACGACGGCTTGGCGCACGCCGTCAATTTCCGCGACAACCGGTGCCATGTACGCGGCGGAGTCGGTGAAATCGGCGCTGCGCCAGATCGCTTTGCCGGTCTTTTTATCGAGGGCCGCGAGGGTACCGCCGCTTCCACCGGGGGTGCAGAGGACTTTATCCCCCTCGATCACCACGGATTCGGCGTTGCCCCAGCCGGACATCATCTTGCCACCGAGATCTTTGTTGACGTTGGTGCGCCAGACTTCCTTGCCGTCGGCGGATTGGTAGCAGACGAGATCCCCGAATTGACCGATCATGTAGAGCAGTTCGCCGTCAATGGTCGGCGTCGCGCGCGGGCCGCTGTAACCGTTTCCACCGCCGCTCTCACCGAGTTTCGACTTCCAAAGCGGTTTGCCGTCGGCTTCGTTCAAGGCGAAAACGTAGCTGGAATCCCCCTCGTCGCCGGCGGTATAAATTTTACCGCTGGAGACCGAGACGGAAGAATAACCGCCACCGACCCCCGCGATTTTCCAAGCAAGCGGCGGGCCTTCCTTCGGCCATTCTTTAAGCAGGCCGGTCTCGTGCGAAATGTTGTCGCGATGGGGGCCGTTGAACTGCGTCCAGTCCTTCGTCGACTCGATGCTGGCCGCTGAAGCGTTCAAGCCGGCCAGTAATCCCGTCAATGTCCATGCCGCCAGATGCTTTTTCAGATTCATGAGATGACTCCTGTATCCCTAAAGACTACCGTGAGAGCGGTCGCGTTGAAAGAGTATATTGGGTCTTTTGAAAAACTGGTGGCATGGGCGTCTCGCCCATGCATTTCTTCGGCCAAAAAGCATGGGCGAGACGCCCATGCCACCAGTTTTTCAAAAGACCCAA
>JANXVV010000525.1 GCA_025351525.1 Humisphaera sp.
GCGAGACGCCCATGCCACCAGTCATTCAAAATACCACTTTGGTGAATTGCGTGGACGACCAAACTTTAGCGCGCCCGCTCCGCAAATGGGTCATTCTTTGGCTGGCCTGGATCGTCGGCATTGCCGTGTGGGGACTCTACCTGGCGATGATCTTTATCCTGCTTTATCGGCTGTTCGCATCGGGTTGAAAATGAGCCGTTCCCCAAGTTCATCCGCCGATCCGTTGCTCGCGCGCCCCACCAGCGCGCCGCAATCGCCGCTGCTCATGGATGAACTTCCACCGCTGCGCCCGTCGCTTCTAGACATCAGCCCCGTCGCTCGGCGGATGGAAAGTCTCGATGCCCTGCGCATCGTCTGCATGCTCGCCATCATCATCACGCACGTCACGGAGCCGTATATCGATGCGGTTCACCAGCGGAATGAATCCTTCGGCCCACTGCCCGCTACGATCCTGGCGATCAACGTCATGGGCCGTTTCGGCGTGCCGTGCTTCATGATGATCTCCTTTTTCATCTACTGGCATCAACTGTATGAAAAAGGACGCACCTGGGGAGAGCTGCTCGCCCGCCGTCTGAAGCGTCTGGTGCCCGCCTTCGTCTGCTGGTCGGCATTCTATTTTCTCGTCCATCGCCGGGTGTATGCGATGTACAGCAATCGCATCGGATACACCGCATTGAACCAGTTCGGTTACAGCATTTTCAATTGGCGAACCTGGTGGGGGCTGTTTCTGGGGCAAGCCGAATATCACCTCTACTACTTGCCGTTGATCATGCAGTTTCTGCTGTGCATCCCGCTGCTGAAACTGCTCTGGAGAAAACCTGCCGTTTCATGGGGTTGGATTCTGGCAACGTCCCTCGCCTGGGGAGGGCTCGAGCTCGGCCCCGTCCTTTTTCATCCCCATTCCACCGGCGAACGCATCACCCAAATCCTTCAAAAAATTCTCGATCAACCCTGGGCCATCCCGTTCCTATTCTTTCCACTCTTCGGCATGATGTGCGCCGGTCAAATCCAGTTCCGAAAATTCCTCGCCGGCAGTTCAACATCGCTTTGGGTCGCCCTTCTCGTCGGTGGATTAGCCCTCCACGCCGCCGAGGCGATTTATCTCTCGCATGTCCTGCCGTCCGATGAAATGTTCATGAAGCGCGTTGCCGTCTACGTCAAATTCGGCCGCATCCTCACCGCGTTTTCACTCTTCGCTCTGTTCATCCGCAGCCCCCTGATGCGCGACCCCTTCCCCCGCATTTCCCACTACGCCTTCGGCCTGCACTTCATGCACCCCTTCGTCATCCTGATGATCAGCCTCATCGAACTTCGATACTTCGGTTCCTCAATCGCACACTTTCAGCACTGGGCCATTCCTGTGTTAGCCGTCAACCTCGCGCTCACCTTCTGCATCACCTTCGCGTTGTGTCTCGTTCTCGGACGGTTCAAAAAGCTGGAATTTCTTGTCGTGTGAACCGTGTCCCCGATAGGCTTCAATTCGATTCAGAAGTTTCGATTCACATCAAAAGGCATCGTGAGACGCAACGATCGAATACAAGCCCTTCAGATGGGTTTGAAAGGGCGGGCAGTCTTCGAACCCATGGAAGCGCGCATTCTGCTTTCCGCGGCGATTCCGTCCGTTGGTGGGTTGTTCAGTACCACTGCCGCTCTTCATGAAACCCACCAATACAATGCCGTCGCCGTGGTAGGGGATCAGGCTTTGTTCGGTGGCGACGAGTATGTCGGGGACGCCACCGTAGGCGTTGCGTTTGATGTTTCCACCGGAAAAGTGGACACGCATACGGTTCCTCTTTTTCACGACGAGTCTTCCGTGGTCGTGTCCGGCGGCAAAGTGTTTTT
Source organism: Humisphaera sp. (assembly GCA_025351525.1). Lineage (GTDB taxonomy): Bacteria > Planctomycetota > Phycisphaerae > Tepidisphaerales > Tepidisphaeraceae > JANXVV01. The sequence continues at coordinate 1,843 of JANXVV010000525.1, forward strand.
CGCCGGGGGGAGAACCCAATACCACGAAGCAGTGAGCGCGGTGGATATTTATGATTCAGCATGGATGGAAAAAAATGTCGCTACTCCCCGCGAGAGCGTTTCCATCACAGCCCTTGGCGCTCACACCGTCTTTTCGGGTGGTAAAGTGAGCTATGCGATCGACTCCGATTCAGCCGATATTTTCAACCTACGCACCGGGAATTGGTCCGTCCATCAACTTTCTGCGGCCCGTGGGTCGATCGCGATCGTCAAACCCGGGAAGACTCTATCTCTCGTGGGAGACACGAAAGACTATACCAGCGACGGCGTCCAGGCCATTGATATTCTCGACACGGCCACGGGAAATTGGAGTACTGATTCACTGGCCGCAGTTCGATCCGGTCCAACCGCCGCCCTTCTCGGCAACCAAATCATCGTCACCGGTCGAAAAAGCGACGCCGACGTCGGACAGGATGCCAGCGAGAATACCGCCGATGTCTAC
>JANXVV010000571.1 GCA_025351525.1 Humisphaera sp.
GAGACGCCCATGCCACCTAAGCCGCCCGCCGCTTCGCCTCTAGCTCATCAAACCGGAACACTTGCTCCGCCTCCAGCAAACGTCGCTCGGTCAACATCGCCCCGCGATCGCGCGTCAACACGATCGCCGAAGTCGCCGCCATCACACTCATTACCACCGCGAGGGATGGATTGGTCAACTGACCGAAGATCAATCCCCCGGTCGCACCGATTGCCGCTTTGCCCAGCAACATCGTTCGCGGATAGCGGAACGCATAGAGCCGTGCGAGATGGCGGAGGTAACGGAGTTGCTGCCTGAGGCTGAGCTTCGATTCCCCCGCCACGCGATCGGCGAAATGAATGGGCACTTCCACCGCTCGGCGAACGCGGCACTTGCACATTAATTCCAGGGCGATCTTGTACCCGACCGGTGTAAGCCGCGACGCATGGCGATAGGTCTCGCGGCTCAGTGCGAAAAAGCCCGACATCGGATCGCGCGTTCCCCCGGCGAACGGCTTGGCCAACCAGGTCGCGACGCGCGAATTCAGCCGCCGAAACGCACCCCAATCCCGCTCGGTCGTGCCGCCTTCGACATATCGGGAGCCCAGCGCGAAATCTGCCTGACCCGATTCGATCGCCGCCAGCAGGGCCGGAATTTTTTCCGGTGGATGTTGGAGATCGGCATCCATCACGACGATCTTTTCCCCGAGCGAAATCCCCATTCCATGCAGCACCGCGCCGCTCAAACCGTCCGCGGCGCGATGGCGGATGACAAGCCGAAGAGGATATTTCCGGGCCAACGATTCGCAGACTTCCGCCGTGTCATCGCGGCTGTCATCATCCACGATGATCACTTCATACGACCGGCCCGCCATGGCCTTGTCGATTCGCGCCAACAGCCGGGGAAAATTTTTCGCTTCGTTCATCGCCGGCACCACGACCGAAACCTCGCGGTCGCGAGAGAGGCGAAGCGTCGACTGCAAAGCGTCGGCATTTCGCACGATTCTAAGGGGAGTAATCTGCATGGGGGGCACCTCACCGGGCCGAGGTTATGGGACGATCGAACGAGAGTATTGCGCCAATCTCATTTTTTCCATCGACGCGAAAGAGGCCTGACTTCATATTCTGTCGTCTAATCTTTCCGCTGTGGCGATCTCTCCACTCCAATCGATTAAGATCTTTTCGCCGAAAAAAGATTGCAACCTCGAAGCCGCGAAAGCGCGAAGTAGAACGCGAAGGAATCAAAATGAATTTCCTTCGCGTTCGACTTCGCGTTTTCGCGCCCTCGCGGTTCCCCCAGTTTTGGTTGCAGCGTAGATGCGATGGCTTCGCTGTGTCCTCGGCGTTTGTCGAAGTTTGGACAGGAGTAATCACGTTGTGCCGTCAGGCCGAGCGCCGGTTTTCCGACAAAACATCTTGACAGCGTTGGAGACGGCATCTAGTCTTCAAGCCGCCAAACCGTGATTCGCGAACCCGGTGCGCACCGTCGTCGCCCGGCAAAGCAGTTGATCCCCATTCTTGCCGATACATAAAATTGATTATGACCCAATCCGACAGCAATGCCGGCCATAACGCACCCGACCCCGATGCCGAGGTGGGGCGCGTGGCCATGGAAACCGGCCTGTTGACCCGCAATGAGCTGGATCATTGCCGTGAGGCTCAGAAGCAATCCTCCGATCCCAATCAGCGCAGCCTCGGCGATCTACTGGTCGAAAATCAGTACATGACCCTCAACCAGTTGAAGCGAATCCGCAAGGTGCTGGAAGATCGTAAGAAGGAGAGCAAACTTCCCGGTTATGAATTGATCAGCGAGTTGGGCAAAGGCGCGATGGCCCGCGTGTTCAAGGCCCGCCAGATTTCACTTGACCGCATCGTGGCGATCAAAGTGTTGCCGCGAAAAATGAGCGAGAATATCGAGTTCGTCGAACGGTTCTACAAGGAAGGCAAGGCCGCCGCCCGGCTGTCGCATAACAACATCGTGCAGGCGATCGACGTGGCCCAGGCCCCGGCGGGTTATCACTACTTCGTGATGGAATACATTGAGGGCCTTACTCTCTACGATGAGATGGCTCCCCCCCCCGCCGGCAAAGGTCGGGTATTTACCGAAGCCGATGCGCTGGATGTCATCATCCAGATGGCCGAGGCGCTGGTTCATGCCCACGAGCGCGGCTTGATCCATCGCGACGTCAAGCCGAAGAACATCATGCTCACCCCCGGCGGTGTCGCAAAGCTGACCGATCTGGGTCTGGCGCGCGGCGTCGAAGACAAGGAAGCCGCCGAGATGGAAGCCGGTAAAGCCTACGGCACGCCCTACTACATAAGCCCCGAGCAAATTCGCGGCGATGTGGATATCGACTTCCGGGCCGATATCTATTCCCTCGGGGCGACGATGTACCACCTCGTCACCGGCAAACCACCGTTCGAGGGTGATTCTCCCAGTGCGGTGATGCACAAACATCTGAAGCAGCCGCTTATTCCGGCGGACCACATCAACACCAGCCTATCAACCGGCGTGGGCGAGATCATCGACGTCTCGATGGCGAAGAAGCGCGAGGAACGGTATCAGTCGACGAAGGATCTGCTGGAAGATTTAAAAGCCGTCCGTCGAGGCGAGCCCCCGACGCACGCCCGCCGTGCCGTCGACCTGGAATCCCTGGCTCAGATGGAAGAGAACAGCGAAGAGACCGTCGATATGACTCCCGAGGCGCCGAAAGGCCCGAGCATCTGGAGCCAACCGATGGTGCTGCCGTTGGCGATCGTCGCGGGGATTTCGCTGCTGGCGAATATCGGGTTGGTGGTGCTGTATATCCTAAAAAAATAAGTCGGAAAAAAAACGTTTTATACGATAGAAGCCGGAGTCGGAAGCCGTAGGCGACGAACCGGGTTTTCTTCGTCGGGCCGGTAATTGTTTTAGCGGCTGTTCCGAAGGCACGCCTTTTTTGCCTCGAAAAACGCGTGCCTTCGGCACAGCCGCCAAAAAATTCCCGAGCTCTTGGGTCAGATAAGAACCCCGGTTCGTCGGCCACGGCTTCCGACTCCGGCTTGTGATTTCCCCCCATCACATCAGTCCTTTCAGCACTTCCAGATTGACCGCATCCCAATCCCTTCCCGCGTCATCCTTCGCCTTGGCCGTCTCCAGAATTTTCGGCACATTCACAAAAGCCGGGTCTCGCATGATCGGTTTAAACCCCTCGATCCCGATCGTCCCGCGCCCGATATGCTCATGCCGATCCACCCGGCTGCCCAGCTCCTTCTTCGAATCGTTCAGGTGCCACACCTTCACCCGGCCAATCCCGACCGTCGTCTCCACATCGCGCATGAACTGCTTATATTTCCGCCCGCGGAAATCGTATCCCGCCGCGAACAGATGAGCCGTGTCAAAACAGACCGCCAACCGGTCGGGATCTTTCACGCGCGAAATAATCTCCGCCAGATGTTCCAGCTTGTAACCGAGCGACGAACCCTGCCCCGCCGTGATTTCCAGGCAGGTCGTGACACCCTCCGCCGGAACGATCGCATGCACTTCATCCAGCGCCGCCGCGATGCGTTTCAATCCCGCTTCCTCACCTTCCCCCATATGCGCACCGGGGTGCGTGACCAGATACGGAATCTTCAGGACGGCACACCGGCGGAGTTCTTCGACAAATAGATCGATGCTCTTCCGCCGCAACGCTTCTTCGGGAGAGGCCAGGTTGATCAGGTAGCTGTCATGGCTGATCGTGATGTTGAATTTCAACCGGTCGCAATGCAACCGCCATTGCTCGACGGCTGAAGGATCGAGTGGTTTGAAGTTCCACTGTTGCTGGTTTTTGGTGAAGACCTGAACCGTCCCCATGCCAAGAGTTTCGGCACTCAGCAGAGCATTGTGCATTCCGCCAGCGATTGAAAGATGAGAGCCGAACATTATTTTAAAGGTAGTGGTAGCAGCAATGCCGTAAACAATCTGCGATAGGTAACGGGTTATTTTGAAAGATCACGGAATAGTCATCCTCAGAGCCTGTGAATTTTCAGCGCGCATTTTTTCGTCAATTGCGCTAAGAGAGTAATCATGGACCCAATCGAGCACAACACGGCAGGGTATTCGGACTCGGGCGTGCTTTTGAGCCGTGGGCGGTAGCCCCCGGGGCTTGCACCCACGGCTATCAAATTCCAATGGACCACTACACTAAACTGAAAAATGCGCTGGTTTAGTAGTGGGTCCCTAAAAAACCGGTGGCATGGGCGTCTCGCCCATGCTTCTTGGCCGAATAAGCGCACGGGCGAGACGCCCCTGCGACTTTAGGAAACTCTTGCTTCCGGGGTCGGGTCTTTTTTCGGGGGAGCCACCGCCGGATCGACGGGTACGAAGCCGGCGACACGGCCATGTAGATCCTTGGCCGTGAACTTGAACGTGCAGACCAATCGATCGGTTC
>JANXVV010000572.1 GCA_025351525.1 Humisphaera sp.
GTAGAAGTTGCAACGGAAGTCGGCGTCGAAAAGAGATCACCGCTCGTCAATGAAATGCAGTCAATCACTCCCGGCCCGATAGATTCGGGCCGGGGATAACGTGGGTCTTCAGGATACTCAGCCCGCCTTGGCCGGATAGTAAGGCGACTGCGGCCCCACGGGCCCACCGGTCGACGCCGGATGCGGAATCGTCGGACTGTTAGCCCGGGGGTGCGCCTGGTCGTACACCTCTTTCATTCGGCTCGTCGTCAGATGCGTGTAGATCTGCGTCGTGCTCAAACTCTGATGGCCGAGCAACTCCTGGACGCTGCGCAGGTCGGCACCGTTGTTGAGCAGATGGGTGGCGAAACTGTGCCGCAGCGTGTGCGGGCTGATCCCCGGATCGAGGCCGGCTTCCACCAGATATTTATCCAGCTTGCGGCGGACAGACCTCGTGCTGAGCGTCTCCCCGTGCTTGTTCAAAAACACCCGGCTGGTGTGATGGCCCTGCTGACATTTGCTATCGACGGCCCGCAGTTCAAAGTATCGCTGCACCGCCTTAATCGCCTGGCTGCCGATCGGCGTCAACCGATCCTTACGGCCTTTGCCGCGAACGCGCAGGATGCCTTCCTGCAAGTCCATGTCGCTGGTGTCCAGCTCGACCAATTCGCTCACGCGAATGCCGCTGCTGTACAGAACTTCAAGCATCGCCTTATCGCGGGCGGCGAGAATGTCACCGTCACCGGGGGCCTCGAGAAGTTTCTGCACCTGTTCGAGATCCAAACATTTCGGAAGGCGCTTTTCCTGCTTGGGTGTGCGGATGGTCAGCAGCGGATTCACCGTGACCAGCCCTCTACGGATCAGGAATTTGTAGAAGCTGCGCAGCGTCGCCAGTTTGCGGGCGGTGGTGCTTTTGGTGTAGTTCTGGCCGTAGAGATAGCTGAGGAATTCCCGGACGACCAACGGCTCGCATTTAAGCTGCTTCTCGTCGACCGCTTCGGCACTACAGACCTCGTGCTGCGGATCTTTCGAGCCCGGCCCGATCTCGTTGCCGAGAAACTGCCCGAATTGAATCAGGTCCGCGCCGTAGCTCTTGATCGTGTAATCCGAGAAATGTTTTTCCAGTCGCAGATAGTCCAGAAACTGCCGGACCAACGGCGTGAAGATTTTCTCCTGTGCCTTGCTGTCCGAACGCTTTTCGGGAATGAGCCCGAGTGGAACGGAACTGTGGGTGGGAGGAACCGAGGACGAAATGGAAAAGGCGCTGGGTGCGTTCATAGATACCGGCCGGGGCGCTCAATCGAGCGCCAAACACCTGACACTGCTCCTGGAGGGCACGGAGGCCCGGAAATGTTCCACTCGGCCGGCGATTCCGAATGGCCCGCTTGAAGGACGCGCGATGACCATCACTCCGGATGCGTCCCGCTTCTGAAGGTGCGTCCCACGATCAATGAAGACTGCGGGGCAAGGCACTGTTTTATTGGATCATGCAGCTTTCTTCGGCAAATAGGCTTTCAACTCTTTTGCCAAATGTTGACCAAGTTGGTGAGACAGCACGGCGGCGTCAAACCAATCGAACGAATGCTCGCGCTGATTGACCAGTTCCACCAGTGCATCCAGCACCTTGGATTCCTGCCCCGGCTCATACCGGAAGCAGTATTGATGTTGGCCTTTCACGAGACTCAGGGTCTTCATGGAATCATGGTCGGTCATGCGAATATGCTCCGTTCGACAACTGGCGTAGCATGGGCTGCCCGCCCATGCTACTGAACTCTCTTCAACCTCGGCGAATTCATTAAATCGGCGACTAAAACGTGGTAGACGAACCCGCAATAGCGGTCCATGCTCACCAGATATTCTTTTGCCCCCAACGGCCCCACCGGATCATTCCGGCCCTCGGCGTATCTCAACAGCGTCGACCGCACGCTCCCGTTCTGGGCATCGTACATCCCGACCACTTGCACGATCCCGTTGCCGGCGGGCAGCGATTGATCGGGTGCCGGTGATGCCTGCCGTGCCATCTCGCGCGGGCTCAACGTAGCCTGCCTGGCGACACTGGGCGGCTTGATGAACAGTTGTAGCGATGCGCCCAGCTTGGGTGGGTTATACGGGTCATAGATCGTGATCGTCGGAACGATCAACCCGTCGCAACCCAACAGATCGCACACCAAAGCCGCCTGCTGTTCCGATTGCACTTTTTCAAGCCGCAGGCTGAGCAGCACTTCGACCGTACGATTCACCGGGATCACGGTCAAACCCTCAACCTGCTGCAACTGCTGATACACCAGATCGGCTTGCAGGATCGGGTCGGCGGACTTCTGCCCGCTGAGATTCACCATCGGTGCGATGGCCCATACCTGCCGTTTATGACCGGGTAAAAACACAGGCCGTTCGATGCCATATTGCGGGGGTTGTTCCGCACAACCGCTCAAAACTCCCATGCCTAACAGCAGTCCCAGTCGTAGAAAAACCTTCCGGTCCCCTCCCCCCGGTACTCCGGGGGGAGGGTTAGGGCGAGGGGTTTTTCTTCGTCCGAAATATCGCATACATGTCGATCAAGTGATGAGAACACAGGTTATTTTGTCGAACTTCAGGAAAAAAACGCGGCCCTCCGGGCCACCGCTAAACGAAGCAAGACAGGCATGCCTCGTCGTCTACGGTTTCAGCTCCGCCGACTCATTCGCGGCGGTCGTCGAATCGGATTCTTTTGTCTGTGGGGTCGCGGGATTCAGGCTCGGCAGCGACCAGATACTTTCATGCCCAGAGCGGTCGCTGACGAAGTAGACACGATTATCTACTGCCCAACACGGCGTCAGGTTCGTTGCCGTGCCATCGGTCAGGCGACGGCGGTTGCTGCCATCGGCATCGATCGCCCAAATATCCTGCTGGCCCTGCGGCTTTCCGTTGCGCGTCTGGGCGGGTTCGACGATACTGGCGAACGCCAGATGTTTGCCATCGGAACTCCACGAGGGACTGACAAGCGCGGCATTCGCGCTCACGGCAATCTCGGTCACCTTCCCGGCTTCCGTCTGCTCAGATTCGCCATTGCTTAACTCACACGTCCACAGGCTGAACCACCGCGAGCCGCGCGCACGCGTCTTTTGAAACGCGATGACATCCCGGCTTTTGTCTGGTGACCAGGCGGGGAACAATCCGGGACCGATCGATTTTTGTTGACTAGACACCAGGTCGATCACCTGCATCTGCCATAGCCCACCCGCCCCGCTGCCATCGGCGAGGCTGCTGTAGACCAGCCGCGTGCCATCCGGGCTGAAACTGGGGTGCATATCGTTGGAATCCCCGTTCGTGATCTGCAAAATATTTCGGCCATCCGGATTCATCATATAGACATGCCATTTGCCATTGCGATTCGAGCTGAAGGCGATCCGCTTCCCATCGGGGCTGATGCACGGCTGCGCATCGTCTGCAACGCCATTCGTGAGTTGAACAGCGGCAGTGCTATCCACCCGGCGCGTATAGATCTGCGTGGCCTCCGCATCGCGGGCGCTGGCATAGGCCATCCATTTGCCGGAGGGATCGACGTGGACATCCGCATCAAAACCGGAGTCGACGAACGTATGTTGCCTGAGCGCCAAATCGGCGGCGAGCATTCCAGCCGATTTGCGGGTGCGGTTGAATTCACCAAAGACATTCACCACCGGAGCTTTCGGCACAATCGAATTTGAAGGGCCGGAATCGATCACGCTGTCCGAAAGAAATTCCGGTTTGGCGATCGCCTTCCCCGCAGCCACCGGCGACGATTTGGTCGTCGAACCGTTCGGCGAGGTTGAAACCGCAGGTGCAAGCGTCATCGACATGGAACACCCTGTAGCGCCGGCGGCGAGCGCCACCAACCAGCCGCCATAGCGACCGAACCCGCGTCGCCATTCTTGAACCGTCAATTCCGTCATACACCTTTCAGAGGGCCCCGCTCAGGAGGCCCTGCGAAGGTATCGGCATAATCGGACGTAAGAATGAGGCTCTTGAAATCCTCACATCGCTGGAGTAGTTATCGGACGTAAAGGCATTATGTCTTGAACGCATCCCCCGCACCCGCGTATCTATCGGTAATGATCTCCCCACTGAAACGCACCGCTCCATTTTTTCTGATATCCATAGCGGTAAATCTGGTCCTCGCCTCTCTCGCCCATGCCGATTCCATTTCCTCCCAGGCACCGATCCGCTACAACACCGCCCGGTCCGATGATCCCATCGCCCGCCTGCAAAAGCGTATCGACGCGGGAAAGATCCAACTCGACCACGACGATCGCCACGGCTATCTTGAATCGATCCTTAAAATCCTCGGTGTCCCGATCTCCTCCCAAACGCTCGTTTTCTCGAAGACCAGTTTCCAGCGCGATCTGATCGCCCCCTGGAAGCCGCGTGCCCTCTACTTCAATGATGATCTGTACATCGGTTGGCTGCAGGGTGGTGAATTGCTGGAATTCGCGGCCATCGACAAAAAGCTCGGCCCGGTGTTTTACACGCTCAATCAAGAGCCGATGGCGAAGCCGAAATTCCAACGGCATACCGATAATTGTCTGCAATGCCATGAAGGCGGCATGACTCAAAACGTGCCCGGTTTGATGATCCGCAGTGTCTACCCGGACGCCTCCGGCATGCCGCTCTTCAGCGCCGGAACCTATCGCACCACCGACGCCAGCCCCTTCCCCGAACGTTTCGGCGGGTGGTACGTCACCGGCACCCACGGTTCGCAACGGCATCTGGGAAACATCGTCATTCGCAAAAGAGACGATCCGGATCATCTCGATCTCGAGCCCGGCGCGAATGTCACCGACCTTTCCTCGCGGCTGGATACTTCGCCCTACCTATCGCCCGGCAGCGACATCGTCGCGCTCATGGTGCTGTCACATCAAACACAAATTCACAACCTCATCACCAAAGCCGGCTACGAAACCCGCATCGCGATGCGCGATCAGGACGTGATGAACAAGGCGTTGCATGAGAGCCCCGATCATGTTTTCGACAGCACGCCGCGCCGGATCAAAGGGGCGTGCGAGCCGTTGGTGAAGGCGATGCTCTTTTGCGAAGAAGTGCAGCTGACGGACAGGATTGTCGGATCGTCCGGCTTCGCAAAGAAATTCTCCGCCAACGGCCCGCGCGATCGAGCGGGCCGATCGCTCCGGGATTTTGATTTGCAGAAGCGATTGTTCCAATATCCGTGCAGTTTTCTGATTTACTCGGATTCGTTTGCGGCGCTGCCCTTGCCTGCCAAGACGTGGATTTATCACCGACTCGGGGAGATTTTATCGGGAAAAGAAACGGGCAAGGAATTCGCGCATCTATCTCCAGCGGATCGTTCCGCCATTCAAGAAATCCTGGCCGAGACGATGAAAGATTTTTCAGACGAACTGACAAAGAAATTGCAAGAAAAAACCAAATGATTCCTTTGCCTCTTTGCACTCTCTGCAACTTTGCGCCCGCATTTGATTTTCATCCATCGCTCACCGCTTCACTTTTTCCACCATGCTCTGATTCAGGAACGCGACGATCTGCGGCATCTTTTCCATCCGCAGGCAACTGATGGCCGACGCGTCGTAGATTAAAACCGGACGGTTCTGCAACCGGCCCAAGCCGTGGGTCAGGTTGATGTCGCTGGCGTTCACACCGTAAGCCGCCTCGAAGGTCCATTGGCAAAACGGGCGGACAAAAGTGAGCCAAGCCGGGGACGGGGAAAGGTGTTCGCGAAGCACGTCTTCAAACGCATGCCAGGGTCGATCCAACACGATCGCCGCGATCCCCCCATCCCGTTGAGCGGCCAACAGCACGCCGTTCGCGCCCGCACCCAACCCTAGCACCGCGATCCGTTTCGCATCCACGAAAGCCGTTTTCCGCAGCAATTCCACCGCCGCCTTCACATCCCCCGACTCGTTCAATCCAAAAGTAGATCCCGCGCCGGCGTCTAAAAAACTGCCGCGCAATGCCAGGACCAGGACGACGTACCCCGCTTCATGCAGCGGTGCCACCAACGGCAACATCTGATCGCGGGAAGCGCCGAAATCATGCACCAGCACGATGGCCGGATGATGCTCGGTCAACGCGCGATCGCGCTCGGCTAAAACGCGCTGGGCATCGAGGACCGGGATGAGCCATGCGTCAAGTTTGGTGTGGTCCTCGGAAACGAAATCAACCGGGTCGTAGTAAATTCCGCGCCAGGTGGGATCCATCGCCGATACCGCCACGGGCGGATGGGTGCCGCTATACACGAGTGCCGAAGCGATGAGCGATAAAATCACGGGGAGGAACAACAGCCGATAACACAGGCCGCGAAGAAACCGGCCCGTCTTTGAACCCACGCCGAGAGTTTGATTTTCTTGCGAACCCATCAGATTGAAAAACAAAACGCGCATGCACCAGCGCGACGCGAGAAGGATCACCGTCAACGCCCCCATCCATCGCCGAAGAGGCAAAGGGGTGTGCGGCTCAAAGCGGGGATTCATGACGGGCCGGTCCATGATGAGACATTACGATAACTTTCGAACCGATGCCGGAGCCTGATCCGAATTATTTAGCCGTCTCGCTTGTGAGGCGCGTTTGATGTCATCGCACCTCGAACACGCCTCGCAAGCGAGTCCGCTAAACAAAAAGGCGGAATGTCTTCAATTACCTTGACCCTACGTCCGGTAACTCGTAAGTTGGCACCGGCAAGTTCCAATGGATTGGCTCTTGCGACCTGATACCGCCGATAGATGGACGGTATGAAGGCTGCTGTTTCGAGTCCCCGACACAACGGGCGGACGGCTCACTCCAGGTCGTCCCCCAACACGAGGTCAAGGATGGCCAAGCGAAAACATTCCACCGCCCTGTTTGAAGTCATCACCCAATCTTCCCGCTACGCGAAGCCGCCTTCGGAAGCTCCGCGACCCCAGCCGGTTTCACCGGGAATTTTCGCCGCCGCCAAGGCGTGGCTGAATCAAAAGACGGCGGCCACAACCGTGGAGAAAACCGTCTCGCCAGAGGCGAGTCTTCCCGCGCCCTTCACCGCTTTTGAAACGGCATCCTTCGAGCCGACGTTGAGCAGCGCAGCAGCGGAAGCGATGGCCCCCGTCGCGGTGCTTCACGAATCGTACATGGACGAACCATCGTCTCAGGAGGATGATCTATACGCCCAACCGGTGGCGATGGCGGTCGACCCGGAAAATCGACAGATCGCCCTGCGCATGAGTTACTCCGCCGCCTTCATCGTGGCGGCGTCCGTAGTGCTGGTGGTCGGCCTGTCTCTCGTCATCGGGCAACGCATGAGCCGAAGCGGCGCGCCGCTGCTGGCCCAAACCACCACCGCCGAACTGCTCCGGCGGCCGGCCCACCCCGAAGTGCTCGATCTCCCCCATCGCAATTCCACGGCCGGTCGCGAATCGCTCGTCTACCCGGCCCCGCCGTCCAACGGTGAGCCTCGCGCGGGGAAGGAATCAACCCCCGCGACCCCCATCGCCGCCGTCGATGGCAAGCGGTACATCGGATGGAATTACATCATCGTGCAGAGCTATCCGGTCGCCGAAGAAAAGATGGCGAAGGAAGCCGCCGCGTTCCTGAATAAAGAGGGCGTGAGCTGCACGATTGAAACCGGCGTGAAAGGGTACCTGCCCATCGCCGTCGTGGGGCTGCAGGGATTCGACAAGCAATCGTCGCCGGTCTTCAAGGCGTACAGGCAGCGCATTTTACAAATCAGCGCGAAGTACACGTCGAACAGCCATAGCTACAAGGCGTTTGACCCGGTGCCGAAGAAGTGGGACAAGCTGGATTGAGTGAAGGTGGCGCGGGCGTCTCGCCCATGCTTTTGAAATTCAGGAACAAGGGCGGGACGCCCATGCCACCGGCTGAATACGCTCGCCCCGCCCTACATAGCCCCCGGCACGCCGGGGGAAACCGTTCCCTCGATATAACGCCATCGATCGACCAAAGATTCCCCCCGGCGTGCCGGGGCTATGTAGGGCAATAATATACTTGACTCATCCTACTGAAATATCGAATCAATTTGAACCGCGTCGACCGTAATAGCGGTGTGAATTTGCCGTTGAGGGCGGTGGAGATGAGTCAAGTATGTTATTGCCCTATGTAGGGCGGGGTGGGGCTATTTTAGACAGGGGTACGGCTACTCAAAATGCTGTCGAGAAGGACCCGCCAATTTGCGGAACTCCACAAGGTCTAAACTGACGAAGCGAAGGCTTCAAGTTTCGCAAGCCATCGGTTGAAATGCGGGCATCGATCTCGGATTAATTGAAGTCCGATGCGTTGCGTGGCAGTCGGTCCGTGCAGGGTTTTTCGGTACGTTGGAAAGATCGCTTGGATACGGGCAGCCGGGTTATGTCCGGGAAGTTCATTGATATGTTCGGGCGTCAGGACTCCACGGCAGATGGCGGCGAACTGCGGCTGTCTCGATGGCTCGGCCATCACACCGGGCAACGTGTTGGGGCAGGAAAAGACCCACGCTTCAAACTCGTGCAACGCCAGGAATGGAAGAAACCGCCCGTCGTGAAAATGATTCGCGAGAGCCGACTCCACATGGCCAACGCGCGTGAAAAGATCGACCGGCACGGGCCGGCTTGACATCCCTGGAAAATCATCGGGTAACCGATAATAGTCGAGCATCATCGTTACGATCGCGCCGCCGGTGCCTGCTCCGGCTCCACCCAGCAGTCGGCGCAGACCGGATCCGAACTTCTCGAAGCTTGTCACTCCGCCCTTGAAGTTCGGACCATTCTTCACCACTTTAGTTGTGAGAAGCGTAGGAGTGATGTGTAGCTGAAGGGGAGCGAGATGCGGTCCAAGCACATCTTTGACGAAGCGCTCTTCGGTCTGCCCTTCGACTAGAATCAGGGCGCGTTTCATGGCCGCGCCCCTAAAAGGTTTTTCTCCCACAGCTCGCCGAGGGCATAATTCTCGAGCCACTCGCTTCGGTCGGCACTGTTGAGTTGCCGGAAGACACTCTGCCCGTCTTCGCGATCGACGGTCCACACTTTCTCGGGCGTGAACTGATTGACGAGCGTGACCGACTGCGTGGCAACGATCACCTGCGTGCGCGATGACGCCGAGTCAAGCATGTTCGCCAGTACAATGAGCGCGGCCGGATGCAGACCGAGTTCGGGTTCGTCGAGCAGGACGAGCGGCGGGAGGTCGGGCTGGAGGAGCAGTACCGCCAGGCAAATAAAACGGAGAGTGCCGTCTGAAAGGGATGATGCATTGAAATAGGCATCGCTGCCACGCTCAAGCCATTCCAAGCGAATTTTAGTAGGATTCAGCCGGGAAGGCGCGAGCTGAAACTTGTCGAAGAACGGCGCGATCTGGCGGACGGTGTCTTGAATCAGGCTGAAATTCAGCGGCTTTTGCTCCTGAAGGTAATAAAGAAAGGCGGCCAGGTTCTCCGCCTGCGGACGGAAAATGCGGTTGTCCTCAATATCGGAAATGCCCTTTGCGGCTGCGGTGTCGCTGGTGTCGTGAAAGTGGTAGACGCGATAGCTTTCAAGGTCCGCGAGAATGTTTCGAGGGCCGGTGTGCGTCATTTCCTTAAGACGCGATTCTTTCGTGCCGGATGCCACCGGCCAATCGTAAGGTCGTTGATAGCGTCGCTTATCATGGTAGTAGGCGACTTCGTCGCCTATAAATAATGAATCATCATTCGTGCCGGTTAACCGGACACGATACCGATTCATGAAGTTGCCTTCGCCAAACTCGACAACGATGTCCATTTGCGGCGAACGTTTTCGACCGTAGTAGAGAAGCGTGTCCGCGCCGCCCTTGAGTTGAGTGTAGCCACCGAGATTCTGGCCGACGATCTCCTTCAGAAAATGAAACACGCCAATGAGGTTCGATTTGCCCGAACCATTGCCGCCGATGAATACATTCAGAGGCCGAAGGAGCAATTCCTGCTCGCGGATCGACTTGAAGTGGGTGACTTTTAGTCGCTGTAGAGTTCGCATTTTCATTCGCTGTCAATTGGGGGCTATTACCGTTCAAGTGTGCTTGCTCCACGCTTGCGTCAATACCGTTCAATCACCATTGACAAAACAAGCAGCCTCCCGCGACGCTGGTGGTGTGTAAACGCCATGTGGCAAGGAGGCTGCAATGTTGCGTCTGTCTATGTCGGCCCACGCGGCCGAACTGTCCCGCCGTCAGCGGACAGGGGCCTTGAAGTCCATCATTTCCCCGCGTCTGGTCAAAAAGGTGTTGAAGAAGACCCGGTCTGGGGCAAGGGGTTGTCCCGTCGTGCCCGATGAGATCGGCGTCTGGCTGATCATCGGGCTGAGCCTGTTCTGCACCGACGCC
>JANXVV010000603.1 GCA_025351525.1 Humisphaera sp.
TTTTCAGACGAATAGCACGGGCGAGACGCCCATGCCACGTCAAGCGTTCAAGGAACAGATACCTTTTTTCCCTCCGTCCCCGTCTGCACAAACGACACGCCGCTCACCCGCGTTTTCCGGCGATAGATCGTGTCGCCATTGGAGATGTACAGATAGTTCAGCGCCGTCCCGCCGAACGTGCAACTGACGAGCGGGGCGTTCTTCGGCTTGGGGAGGATGCCGAGCAGCTCACCGGTGGGGGCGAAGATTTGCAGCCCCAAAGCCGTGGTGACATACGCCCGCCCGGCGGCGTCGATCGCCATGCCGTCGCCGCCGGCGACATCCGGTTTTTTCTCCGGGGCCATCATCGTCATCGCAGGTTTTTTGTCGGTCAGCGACCCATCGGGTTGGATGGTGAACGTCCAGACATGGATGCCGCCGTAATCGCTGACAAGGAGCGTCTTCTGGTCGGGGGAAAGGCCGATGCCGTTGGGATTCTTGATGCTCCCCGAGTCGACGATCTTCAATTCCTTCGTCTTGATATCGACCATCGTCACCTGCCCTTTGCCGTTGCCGGTGAGATAGGCATGGCCATCGCGCGTGACAACAAGATCGTTGGTCCCGATGTTCTCCGCGAGGACCGTTTCCGGGCCATTGGGCAGCACGAAGCTGACGAGCTTTTTATTGCCGACCGCAAACAGCGTTTTGTAATCGCCGCCCGGCCGCGTGCCGCTGTGGGCGCCATTGAACAATTTAATTTTGTCCCCCTCCGGCCTGAGAACGTACGTCGCCAGATTCGCGGGGTCTTTGGGCTTCAAGTCGGAGAAAAAGATGTTGCCGTTGGTGGCGTCGCAGGAAAGTCCATCGGCAAAGCCAAGCCCCTCGACGACCGGGTGCCAGTCTTCTCCGGGGATGAGAATGGCGGCGAGTTTGTCGGGTTCCTCGGCGCGGATCAAATGAGTTGTGAAACAAATGAAGCCGATTAAAAGCGCGAGAGTGCATCTTGGGATTTTCATGTCATTTTCCTTGACGTGTGGTGGTTTTGCAGGACCGAAATGGGGAGCCCATGAAGAAACACGAAGGGGAAACACGAAGAAGAGAATTCAGTCTTTCTTATTCGTGTTTCCCCTTCGTGTCCCTTCGTGGGCAAATCATTCCTCGTTCGCAGATTTGTAGAGTTTGTAGGGTCCGCAGTACTCTGCGGACCGTTCGGCGGTTATGGTAAATTGGACCGCAGAGTACTGCGGACCCTACAAAAATCGATTACTTCGCCGCTTTCATGTGAGCGTCATCCAGCTTGCCGACGGACCACAGCAGGCCGCGGGTGACCAGGTCCAGATACTTGGCGTCGGCGCAGGTTTCGTTGTTATGACCGAGGGTGGTCGCGAAAACCTTGGCTTTGTTGTTGTACAAATTGGTCCAGACGATCACCGTCTCATCGCTCGTTTCCTTGCCGACGGCGGTCTTGTCTTCCTTGCCGTCCTTTTTCGGATAGACCATGCGTGTCTGCTTGCCCTTGGCCAGGGCGTGGGCGGTGGGGAGCACGCTGCCGGCGATGTTGTTGTAGAGTTCTTCCTTGATCGTAGTCCAATCGCCGAGTCCCTTGGTGATGGCGTTTTCCGGGGCGAGATACGTGACGGCGATCGGAATTTGCGCGCCGTGACCGGTGGTTTGCAGGCCGGTGAATTCAAACCAGGGGGTGATGGTTTTCGGCCACCCTTCGCTGCGATAGCAGTGCATTCCGCAGTGCAGCACCACGCCGGGCAGGCCGGCTTTGTGCGGCTTGAGGATGTTGTCGATAACCGGCAGATCCTTCACGTCCGCCGTGCATTCATCGTGAACGATGACGTCGAAGCCATCGGCCCAGTTGGGGTTTTCGTAGATCGGATTGAGGTGCTTGGTGCCTTTGTCGGGATCGTAGGCGATGGTCCAGACGACGTTGGCGCGGGCGGAAATGCCCTGGGTGATGATGTCCTTTTGCTTTGCGTAGTCGTGACAGCACCCGCCGCAGATGAACAGGGCGCGGATCGGTTTGTCGTCCGCCGCGCGGGCAACTTGAGTTAGCCCGATAAACGAGGCGGCGACCAAGGCCAGCGCGGTCGTTGTGCGGGACCAGAAATTCAGTGGGATCATGGAGTTTCCATCTCCGGCGTGTGGCCGGTGTTTATGGGGTGAATCGGAAACGGTGGCGATCAAACGCGCCGCGACGGTACAATGCCGTATGTCAGACATACTACCTGAATGCGCGGGCGCTGCATCAAGGTCGCCGGCATTTATATAGCCGCGGGCTTGCCCGGGTTCTTTCTCGCTGATCGGAAAAATCCGGGCAAGCGCGGGGCTGTATGAATCGGACGAATGGCTCGCCGCGCGGTATCTAGTGAAAGATCGGGAAAATTAAAAATGCGTTTCGCACAGGAGATCAAGACGTATCTGACCAAGGCGATGCACCAATTCAGTTGGGCCGATCTGCGCTGGTCGTACATCATCATCGGCGGGATGATCGTGGTCGGGGCATTTGTGAACATGGTGATGCCGCACGGATGGACGATCTGGCCGCTCATACCGGTCATGGGCATGCTGGTGGTGGTGAATGAGTCGGCGGATCGGAACGGCCAGGGTGTGCCGCCGTTGCAGGTGTATGCGCTGGTGGCGGTGGGCGTGGGGGCATGGCTGATCGGCGTGATGATTCTGAGTCAGGTCAACGCTTTTGTCCTGCTGCTCGGCATCGGGGGATTGGGTGCTTACACCGCCCACGGTTACATGAAACATCGCGAGCGTCTGCGGCTGATCTTTGCTCGCCGAATGGACGGTCTCTGCATTCATTGCGGCGAGCCGGCGGACGAGAACATGACCTTCTGCGAAAATTGCGGCGAGGAATCGGACCCCGAACGCACCAGCCAACAACGCACCTCCTCCATCGTGCAGCACGGGAAAAAAACCGACCGCGCCCGTTCGGTATTGACTCCCGATTCGCTCGGCAATGTGGCAGCGCGGAAGGAAAAGGCGCTGCTGGCGAGATCGCCAAGGCGACGAGGGAAGGGACCGAAACGGTAGACAGGAGGGGATGTGTGGCCGAATGCGGACCGGCACGTCGGGATCATCTGGAGCAATCGTCTTGTTTGAAATCATTGCCCTCTTGCCATACACTCGCAACCTTCACCGAGAGCAGAGGATCGTATGGCTTTTCAATGCGTCGTCGTCACCCCTGAACGGCAGTTGCTGGATGAATCGATTACCCAGGCGATCGTGCCGGGTCACGATGGTCTGGTGGGCATTCTCACCGATCGGGCTCCGCTTCTGATGAAGATGGGCCTGGGGCCGATGCGCCTCGATCACGCGAATGGAAGCAAGAGCTTCTATTTCGTGGAAGGCGGGGTGGCGCAGATGAAGGACAACAAGCTGACGATCCTCACCAACGAAGCCACTCCGGCGAGCGAGATCGACGCCGAGAGCGCGCGTGCCGAATTTGCCGAGGCACAGGCCCGCCGTGCGACTGATGAATCAACGGCAGCAGATCGCGAAAAGCAGATGGCCCGGGCACGGGCGAAGCAGGAAGTGGCGGGGAAGAAGTAGCGGCGGTCGGGATGACATGCCACCATTTATTCAATACTTGAACTGGATCCCGAATCCGCCCCAGATTTTCGTGTCCGCGTGGAGCACGCTGCGATTGATGCCGTCGGTGTAATTGAGGTAGCCGTTCAGGCTCACATCTCCGTATCGTCGTGAAAACTTGAACAGGTTGTTCAGTGAATAGGACGCGATCAAGCCGACGTCGTAGTGTTGGAGGCCGGTGCGTTTGGCATTGGTGAAGATGAAGACCTGGCGGATGCCGTTGATGTAGGCGATATCGCCGAAGAAGGTGAGGGTGAGTCCGGTGTCTTCGATCACGAAATCGTGCTTGATGCCGGCCTCGGCGTAGGTGCCGTTGTTGAGAGTGTAGTCATAGGCACCGTAAACATAGGGCGAGAATATCGGCCGTTCGGTGCGGAAGAGGATCGAATCATCGAAGGTCAGTTTTGCGAACGCCTCTGAAGTATTGAACTTTTCGCGCTCCGGATAGATGTAGCTGTTGACGCCCGCGTCGATGGTGAATGGCCGGAGGGTCCATTCAAATCCCGCATAAGGTCGAATCTCCTGGAACCGCGACACCGGATCGGAATTGTAGACGTTCGTGAAAACCCCGATAAACGGGTGGGGTAGCTTTCCGGTGTTGAAATAGACCGTCCCCTCGACCTGCAAATCCGTTTTGGAACTTCGTCCGGGGAATTTGGTGTGGTTGACCCCGCGATAGATGTAGTCGCTGAAATAGGTGAATTTCAGGTCCAGATTCACACCGCCCTGATTGATCCCCTGATCCTCGCGCGGGGCGGTGGGGGGCGCATACACGCTTTCATCGTCCGGCAAGAGCGACAGCTTGTAGAGGGGCGGTTCCGCCTGCGCTGCGCCTGCAATCATGGCGGCAAATGCCACAATTACCCACGCCGCCTGCCATGTCCATCGCGATCGTGTCATTCGCATACTGACTCCCATGCACCGTTCCTGCGGTGGGAGCCTGTGAAAAAGTGGTGGCATGGGCGTCTCGCCCGTGCTTCTGGGTCGAATAAATGCAAGGGCGAGACGCCCATGCCACCTAAAAACTCACAAGCTCTGAGGCGGCGACTTTAACGACCGGCATGGAAATCTCAAAGGCGATGGCCCTACAAAATCCGATCCGCGAGGTGCTGAACAAATGCCCGATGATCTTCCGATTCCGCGCCTTGCCGCAGAATATCCAGCACATCGGCAAGGTCGCCATTCACAAATGAACTTGCCTTCAGCCACAATCCGGAAAATGCCTCGCTGCGAATGATTCCCGCGTCATCGGGCGCAAGACGTTCGTACACGCCTTCGCGCAGGATGAACCAGTCGATCTCCCCGTCGTAGACGCGATGCACCAGATATTCGCGCACGCCGTTGCGGCGGTAGGCTTCAAGCTTGGCACCCAAGTCATAACTCACGCTGCTGCCGGATGTCTCAGCGACAAACTCCGGCGAGCCGATGATGTATCCCTTGTCGTCTTTTTTGATTCGACCGCCGTGAGAAGGCAGGATGAAAAGACTGGCATCCGGCTGCGGATCGTTATCGAGGTCGAGTTGAATCGTGCTGTTGTCGGCGATCTCAGTACCGGGCGTCATGGCCCGATAGACGGCCAGCCAGCCCATCAGATGACCATGCGGAACTCCATGAAAGTCGGCGGAAACGGCTGCTGGGGGCATGTGGATAATTCCTTCAATCCGCTCGGCTTTGATATGTTCCGGCATGGCCTCATAGCGGAGTAGAAATTCTTGTCGCGAGAGGCGGTCGCCGGGTTCAAGCGGGGGAGTCAGCTTCGGTGAAGGCTTCGGCGGGGCTTTGATGAGATTTGAAATTGCTGCACCCATGAGGGTTATCATCGTATCAAAGGAGGATCGTTATGAAAAGTCACATCGCACTGACGCGGATTTGAACGCAGGGCATAATTCTGAAGACCCATCACAATCGCCCTATATAGCCCCCGGCAAGCCGGGGGAAGTTTTGCGTAGCTTGTGGACGTCATTGATGAGGGAAGTTTCCCCCGGCATGCCGGGTGCTATGTAGGACGGGGTTGTGTTTCAACCATTAGACGATGTGATGGCATTTCGGAAAAGTCTGCGATGGAATGGATGCGCTCGGTCCACCGCTCATGCAATGGAGAATCGAATCCGCTTTATTTCGGGAAGTTTTCCAGGCTCCTGTTTAACGATCTCATGCGTTGCGCCCGGAGGCAGCTTTCCATTGCTGTCGCGTGTCGCGGCCTCACCGCGAGTGAGGACATCCCGCGTGAACTTCTCATCACTCGGTGACTTTTTCGATTCGGTCGGCACGATCGGTTTTTTTTTCGGCATAATCACTTCTTTGAAGGTCTAACAAATGCTAGGGAGTGTTATCGACCTAATCGAGGCCACAATCAAAATTTCGTCGAACCAGCATCACATCGCCATCACGTTTGATCAATTCGTGGGTCTTTCGAGCGTAGGGGTGTGTTACCCGCATCTTGGGGTTGCCATGGTCTTTGAGGTCGACTCGTCCGCGTCGGAAGAGGTATTCCGCAAAGCTGCGGGCGGATTGCTCGTCCGTCGGTTGGGGCGCGGCACCCATGGCCGGTGCCGCCGAAGACACGCCAAACTTTCGCGTCTCACCAGGGACATACATGACAATGGCTGCCCCTCCCATGCCGAAATCGTTTCCGGACATTTTGACCGTCGGCAAACCGTTCGCCGCAGGGCTGGGTGCCACCATTCCTCGCGTTGAGCGAGACGTCGATGCAGCAGGCGACAACTCTTCGCTGACCATGCTTTGCAGCGATAAAATCCCGCGGCGAACAAACGCGCTTTTTAATGCTTCGTTGTATTTCCCCTGGTACAAACGACGGTCTGCATCCAAAAAGTGTGCGGCGACCTGACTGTAAAACTCGGGCACCACCGACGCACTCTGCACGGCATCGGCCAACAGATGCGCCATGGCATCGCTGGCTTCCAGAAGATTGGCGTCATTGATGCCGCCGATCGTTTCCAGCATGTTCGACAGCGCCTCGTAGAAACCTCCCGTGAAGACGCGAGAAAACGAATGGGGTTCGGAGGTGAGTTCCGAATCGGGACCGCTGGGGCGGAGGGTGTCGGGCGCGCGGTAGAAAAAAGAATTGACGGCGTTGCGCAGACAATCGGGCGGCGCGCTGTCCGGCCGACGCTGCCGCAGCGCCCATCCCAATTGCTCGGCCAGACGCGAAAGGCGCGAGGACTGGTAAAACGGGCTTCCACCGGCGGTCAGTTGTTGCCGAATGCCGGAAAGTTGCAGACCGATCAGAATCGCCGACATATCGCCGAACGACTCGTGGAAGGCGGCAACCTCGCCGCTCATGACATCCCACAGTTCAGGGCGTAGAACATCCAAAACCGCATGTCCCATTTCGTGGCATACCACGTCCGGGCTTTCACCGGAATAGACGATTTTCCCTCCGGCAGTGTCGTGGAAAAATGAAAGTCCGACGCGATCGTAATAGGCATTCAGTTCCGCGCCGGCATCCAGCGTCACCTTTAACGTATCGCCGGGCTGCCAGCGTTTCAAACCGGTGATCGAGGACCAGAATTGGCTGCCGCGTGCGAGCGCGTCGGCGGCGGCCCAATAGCGGAATTCGCGAGACCCCGGGGCATATACTTTCGGCGCAGGCACCGCTTCGGTGATTTTCACTTTCATCGCGGCAGTGGATAAATCGGGCAAATCCCGAGTCACCGGAAGCGCGCCTGACATCGGATCGTCGTCCCATGCCGCCACTTTTTGTGTCGCCTCCTTCCCGGCGGCTTTAGGCTTGACGATCTTTGATGGCTTTAATCCTTTTCCCATTTTTTTCATTGTCCCGGTCTTTTTAGCCGCCGCCATGAAATACTCCTTTGCCCGGTTGGGCTTGAAGAATCGAAAGGTCTCGCATTCTGAATTGGGATGAACTGGATCTTTAGGGGATTTCTGCGGCAAACTGCTCTGCAACCGCCTCGAACCCTTTTCGCGTGGGATGCATCTCATTGTCCCACCAATCCTCATAATCCGAGGGCCGATTGGAAAGCGTTCCGCGGAGATCGATAAACTTCACATGCGAAAACTGAGGCAATGCCGTCACGCTACGGATCATCGTATTCAGGCGATCGATGAGATCTTTACAGATAGCGATGTTTTCCTTGAGGTCGCCGTATCCCTTTAAGTCAAAACCGGGCTTGAGCCAGGGGCCGGGCAGGAACCACCATCCCCCCAAAAATCCTCGTCCGTCCGGCACGGGATAGTCGTAACCGTGGAGCAGGATCGGAATGGTGGCATTCGCCAGGGATTCGCAAAGCGCAGTGATGGCGGAGAGAATGGTCACGTAGGCCAGTCGAACGCGATCTTCAATGATGCCTTCCACAACGCGTTCGTTGAGTCCGCGAGTGGGTGACAGACTGTGATTGAGAAGCATCTGAAATTGATCGCCGGCCACATCGTTACCGCCGCCCGAGAGCAGAATTGCACGGGGAACGACGCCGTGCCGAAGCACTTTTTCGATTCGTCGGCTGAAATCGTCCAGTTGCCCACTGTAGGCCATTGCTTCAACCGAATCGCCCCGATGCGCGACTGATTCAATCTCGAAACCGTGTCGGTCATCCAAGGATTTCAGCACGTCCACAAATGGATAATCAAACCAGGAATCGCCCTCGGCGATCAATGTTCCCACGCTTTGCGCCATCGCCATGATCGGAGTGACGCTGGCAAGGCTCGCCAGCGTTTTACCTTTCGCCACGGCGGCTTTTTGAGCCCGCGCGACTGCGGCTAATCGAGGCGCGGCGGCTGCTTTTCGCCGTCCAACGGCCTCGGCGGCCCGCTTCTTGCCGGATGCAATTGCCGAACGTTCACTTACGAGAGGTGTTCGCGACTTTGCCATTTGCTTCCCTTTGCCAGCCTAAAGCCAAACCACCCAAGTTTACAAACCTAACAATCGTTACATACGGAAAGCAAGGAAAATGTTTCCCGAAATCCGGGAATTTCAGGATAGGACTAGTGCTTTGTCACACTTCTAATTTGGGATGTTGTCGCCGTCCGGTTTTGGTCGATTCCGGATGATGCAAAAGAAATACATTGTTCGGCTGTCAGATGCGGAGCGGGAGACGTTGAAGGAAGTTCTCAAAATGAAGCGAGTTGCATCTCAAAAGGTGCGACGAGCGCAAGTCCTGCTCAAGGCGGATGCCAATGGCCCGAATTGGCCCGACCGGAAAATAGCCGAAGCTTTTGACTGCACCCGCCAAGCGGTGGAGTGCATTCGTGAGCGCCTTGTGACCGAAGGTTTTGAGATCGCACTCGACGGGAAACCCAAAAGTCGGGTTCGCAGGAAGGTTCTCGATGGTGAGCAGGAAGCCAAGATCATCGCCTTGCGGCTGGGGACACCCCCGGCGGGGTTCGCCAATTGGACGCTGCGGTTGTTGACCGAACAAGTCGTCGCGCTGGAGATCGTGGAGTCGGTCAGTCACGAGACCGTTCGTCAGACGCTTAAAAAAACGGGATGACCCAGCGGAAGATCGAGTACTGGGTGATCCCGCCCAAGGCCGACGCCGAGTTCGCCGCGAGCATGGAGCAAGTACTCGATGTGTACGCCAGGCCCTACGATTCCCGGCATCCGGTGTTGTGCATGGACGAGCAACCGATTCAGTTGTTGAAAGAAACGCGTGTGCCGATCGCCGGTACGAAAAAACATCCGCGCCGCGTGGACTACGAATACGAACGGGCGGGAACAGCGAGCATTTTCATGTTCACCGAACCACTGAGTGGCTGGCGTTTTGTGTCCGTGCGTGAACGGCGGACCAAGGTGGATTGGGCGCAGGAAATCGAGCAGCTGCTGGCGACTCGATACGCGTCGGCTGAGAAGGTCATTTTGGTTTGCGACAATCTGAACACGCATACCAAAGGTGCCTTCTACGAAACATTCGAGCCGGAGAAGGCCAGATCGATCGTCAAGCGGTTGGAGTTTTGCCACACGCCAAAGCACGGCAGTTGGTTGAACATCGCCGAGAACGAATTAAGCTCGATGACCCGCCAATGCGTCAGCGGACGACGTTTCGCCACGATCAAAGCACTCAGCGATGAAACCACTGCCTGGCACAACCACAGCAATGCCCGCCAGCGAGGAGTCGATTGGCAATTCAAGGTTGACGATGCCCGAATAAAGCTGAAATCCGTCTATCCCAAATTATAAGTCTGACAATGCACTAG
>JANXVV010000604.1 GCA_025351525.1 Humisphaera sp.
CCGGACCCCCTCGGCTTCCGCCGCCCGCTTCACCGTCTCCGGCGGCAGCATCGCCCGGAGTCCAGCCCCGTTCCCCTCGATCAGTTGGGCCGCGGCTCGATTTGCCTTGCCCCGCAGCCGTCCGTGGCTACCCTGAGAATCATATAGGCCTCCTTGCCCGATGCGGTTGAAACACCCTCATCATCGCAAACGCGGCCTTCCTGTCTATCCCCATGGCCTGTCGTCATTTACAGATTCGGGAAGTGCCATTCGTGCCAACCATGAATCGCACTTCCCGAAGGCGTAACTAGCGACCGGGCTTAGGGATTGATAGGAAGGCCTCACTTGCGATGATGAGGGTGTTGCAAACCCATTAGGCAAGGAGGCCTTCATGAGCCGAAAAAGGGGAGCCGGAGAAGGGGATGAGGTCATTATTCTTGCCGCCCGACCGAGCGACCGCTAACTTACCGGCCATGCCCCGCGTTGCCTGAGTCTCCCTAAGTAAGATGGTGCTTCACGTCTTGAATCGCGGGAACGCCGAGGCGGATATTTTCGAGGACGCCGGGGATTATCTGGCGTTTGAGAAGGTGCTGACGGGCGTGCTGGCGATCTTTTCCGTCGAGCTGTTTTCGTATTGCCTCATGCCTCGCCACTGGCATCTAGTGCTGCGCTATGGCTGACGCCATAAGCTACTCTCTGCCGCACCTACGCGGCTAAAAAGGAGGGAGTTCCAACAACGCTAAAGATAGGACATTTCGCGGATTGCCCACTGATATCGCCACTTGGCTTCCATGGCGGTCACTCGGGTTTTGTTCCGTTTTGTTCGTTTTTGTTCCATTCCCACGCCCGTCGCCTAACATTAACTTAAAGCCGCACAAATCATTCGCCGCGACGTAACGAACTTGAAGGCTGCAGAGCTTTCGATCGGATCCTCAAATTTTCGTGGTCAAGTCGGACCCCGGAAGCATACGATAACGGTATGAGCGGGAGCGGCTCGGAAGCTGTCCCGCGCCGTTTTATCCGGACCTTCGGCCCCATGGTGTCGATCGATCGGTTTGCGGGTATGATGTTCGGACGGTTCGGGCGTATGTCCTACGTCCGGCCAACCAAAGCGTGAAGAATTTTGAGCGGTTCGAGTTGTTTCAGGTTCAGAAGGAAGGCGAGCAATGCCTGGTTCCAATCGCACCGGTGGCGGTAATGGTGGCGGAAATCCGCCCGGCGGCACCGGTGGTTCCAATTCCGGGTCCCATGGGTCCAACAGTTCCCAGGGCGGTATTCGAGGTAGACGCGTGACCACTTGCAGCTTTTGCGGCAAATCTTCTCGGGATGTCGGCCCCATGGTCGAGGGCCCGAGCGACGTATACATCTGCGCCAACTGCGTGGATCTGGCCCACAACATCATCCGGCAGGAAAAGCGGAAGATGTCCGGCACGACCACGCCGGCGCTCACGGCGATTCCGTCGCCGCGACAGATCAAGGAGTTTCTCGATCTATACGTGATCGGTCAGAACTTCGCCAAGAAGGGTCTGTCCGTCGCGGTCCACAATCATTACAAACGCCTGAACCTCGGCGGCGATCCCGCCAAGGCCGAGGGCAAGGGCAAGGAATCGGCCAAGGACACCGGGAAGGCCAAAGAGGTCGATCCGGATGCGGATGTCGAAATCGACAAGAGCAACGTGCTGCTCATCGGCCCGACCGGCAGCGGTAAAACGCTGCTGGCCAAGACCCTGGCCCGCATTCTGAATGTGCCGTTCGCCATCGGCGACGCCACCACCTTGACCGAAGCCGGTTATGTCGGCGAAGACGTTGAAAACATCCTGCTCAAGCTTCTGCAGAGCGCCGATTACGATCTGGAAGCGGCCCAGCGCGGGATCATCTACATCGACGAAATCGACAAGATCGGCAAGACCAGCGGTAACGTCTCCATCACCCGCGATGTCAGCGGTGAAGGTGTGCAGCAGGCATTGTTGAAAATGCTCGAGGGAACGGTTGCGAACATCCCGCCTCAGGGGGGTCGCAAGCATCCGGAGCAGCAGTACATTCAGATGGACACGTCGCAGATCCTCTTTATCTGCGGCGGCACGTTCGTCGGTCTGGAAGACATCATCCGCAAGCGCCTCGGCAAACGTCAGATCGGTTTTAACGCCGAAAATTCACCGGGTGAATCGGCTCACGACCGCGCGGGAGTGCTGGCCCAAGTGCAGCCGGAAGATCTGGTGGAGTTCGGGATGATCCCCGAATTTGTGGGTCGCCTGCCGTTGTGCGCCACGCTTGAACCGTTGGATGTGAAGACGCTGATCAGCATTCTCACCGAGCCGAAAAATGCGTTGGTGAAGCAGTATCAGAAGTTCTTCCGTCTGGAAGGCAGCGAACTGGAATTCACCAAGGGCGCATTGGAGATGATCGCCCGGCGAGCCCTGAAGCGCGACACCGGTGCCCGCGCCCTTCGAGCCGTCTGCGAAGAGATGATGCTCGACCTGATGTACAACCTGCCCGATCACGGCCAGGGTGGGAAGTTCATCATCGATGAGTCGATCGTCGAGGGGAAGAAGAATTTGTTCGAGCTGAAGCCGGATGCGAAACCGGAACGGCGGCGTGAATCGGCATAAGGGTTATGTTTTTTGAATTGAAACCAGACGCCCGAGGGTATAATCCCTCGGGCGTTTTGCGTTGAATCGTCGGGGGCAACTGCTGGGGCAACGCGGTGGTCGAGAGTCTCCGGGCCAGTCTGAAAAACGAGCTGGTGTTCCAACGCACCTTCGCCACAAAAGAAATAGAGGACATTTCTATCTGCGATTGACAAGAAAATATGAGGGTGAACCAACGGCATTCGAAGTGGGGCGGGTCTTCGCTTGACGGATTCGCCGTCCGCGCTAAAAATAGGTTGTTTCTTGAACCCGCTCGAAAGGATCCATGGCCGCTCTTGTCGATCATCCCGCGTTGCAACCGCTCAAGCAGACGTTCCCGGAGATTAAATTCGGGGTGAAGGAGTTTCGCGGCATGGTCACCGTGGTGGTGCCGCGCGAGCAAATTGTGGCGGTCTGTGCGTTTCTGCGGGATGAGCCGTCTCTGCGTTACGATATGTTGGCCGAGCTGCATGGGGTCGACTATCTCAATTATCCTGGGGCAACCCATCGGTTTGCCGTCAATTATGGCCTGACCAGCATCGCCAACAACCATCGGCTCTGGCTGAAAGTGTTTCTCGATCCCACGCTTGACACATCGCCTAACCATGATGTGCGCGATGAAGATGTGTTGGAAAAGGGCGATCCCGGTTTGAAGCTTGGCAGTGTGTGCGGGGTGTGGGCGGGTGCCGAATGGTTGGAACGCGAGGCGTACGACATGCTCGGCCTGATCTTCGTCGGGCACCCGGACCTCCGCCGAATCCTGACGTGGAATGGATATGGGTCTTATCCGTTGCGCAAGGATTACCCGTTGCGCGGCATTGGAGAGCGGGAGGATTACAAGATCGTGACGCGGGATAGTGCGTGAGTGGGATGAGTTTAATTGACCGCAGGCGTTCCAAAGTCGTATTCTTTGATGAGGAACCACATGGCGACTTCAACGATCATTGTCCCCGAACACATCAAACAACTGGCCGATTCCGGCGCGGCCAGTCATGGCTTTTCCAGAGCCGACGAATGAGTACAGTCGCTTATTCTGGCGGATGCGGCAGAGCCGATCGATGCTGAACTTGAGGCACATCTGCTGCGGTCACTCGAAAAACCCGGCATCAAATTTACCGCAGTTGACTGGGACGCAAAACGGCAAAAGCTCATTGAAAATCACGCTCGGCGACAGGCTTGAGCGGCGTTTCTCGAATGATTATTCGCCCGCAGGCGATTGAAGAAGTCGATGAAATTGCGGCATTTATCGCGCAAGACAGCATCGATGCCGCGATTCGTTTTTATTTCGCCGTTCAGGATGCGTTTGAGAAACTCGCCGCCATGCCTGGAATGGGGGCT
>JANXVV010000623.1 GCA_025351525.1 Humisphaera sp.
CCACGAGAAAAATTCGCTGAAGATCCGCAAGGCGCGGTATGGCGATTCATCGCAACCCTCGACCACGCCGCGTAAGTTGGCCGCCAGCGCTGCGGCGGCGTCAATGGTGCTGGGGATGGTGCATCGGCTCGACCCCGCGCATGCGTCGATCCCCGATCCATCGCATGTCACCCAGTCTCTCGCTTCGCCCGTGAAATCGACGGGGTTGGAAGCGAATAGTCAGCCGAAGCATTCACCCGGCGAGTCGAAGAAAGTGAAGAAGGAATTGGCGGCACCGAATTCGTGAGAGGCGCGGGTTTCTCGCCTTCATGAGGTGAAGGTTGGAAGCCTTTTGCGCCATTGTTTTATCACGGTTTTCAACCCAATGGATTAGTCGTAGCCGCTTGCGGCTTAGCCGTGTCATTCGCTCAACGGATGGAACGGCTAAGCCGCAAGCGGCAATCACGCACATTGGGCCGATCAGCATGGGAGGCAGGCCGGGGCGAATGGAACAAAAACGAACAAAATGGAACAAAAACGAAAAATCGCCCGGCGATGATCGTGCGGACTAAACTGCACGGATGGCCTCGAATCGCCGAAACGTCCCAGTTGTTCGACCCGCCAACCCCCCTGCTTTTCTTCCCGATTCTTCTTCGAAATGGAACAACCCGATTCTCAAATATAGCTCCATTCATTGAGAGTGGGGTCGAGGAATTCAGATATTCACCTTAACCATGCCGACGCGGGATTTTGCCACCGCTCTTTTCCAGCGTCTTCTTATCCAACATCCACACCCTTTCGCACGGCGTTCGCGAATCGATCCGCCGTGCATAATCCGACACGGATTCAACCTGCGACCGAGTCAGTTGTGAATAGTAGAATCGCAATAATAATGGCTTGTTCGATTCCACCTTCGTGCGAACCAGAACCTCCAAACGAGCCTCCGGCAAAATCGCCTGCAAGAAACACGCGAAATCCCCCACTGCCGGCAGTTGAGCGGCGTAAGGCAGATCCTCGTAAAACGCCACGGTTTTGCCCGCCACATCCGCATCCCGCAAACCGTCCAGCGCGGCGTCGCGGGCGATGCGGTGATCGATGTGATTGCCAACCCCCAGCGGTAAAAACCAACGCTCTCCCGGTTTCTCGACGGCCAATTCCCGCACCCGGGTTCGGATCGACTCATGCGTGCCAACTGCTTCAGGTTTACGAAGCGTCGTGAAAATCTCTTTCAGCAGATACCCCCGCAGAGGAGCCTCGGCTAATCCCCACCGGCGCAACTTGGAACGGGTCAGCCGCATCACCGATTCTTCCTCCACATCCCGCGTCGTTTGAACGCGAGGCAGGATGCCTTCATTCAAATCGAAACGCCACCAGGAAACCTTTGAAAAAACATCGACGACTAAAAACGGTGTGTGTTGAGCGGCGGAAAGCATCGCCGCCCCC
Organism: Humisphaera sp.; assembly: GCA_025351525.1. Lineage (GTDB taxonomy): Bacteria > Planctomycetota > Phycisphaerae > Tepidisphaerales > Tepidisphaeraceae > JANXVV01. The sequence goes on from JANXVV010000623.1 coordinate 1,423, forward strand.
ATCGAGAGTGCCGCGTCATCCAGATGAGGCGAGACGATGATTCCTCGGGTGACGGTGTGGGTTGATGGCAACGCTGGCCTCGCGCGCTCCGGCCATAGCAGCAGCGTGTCGGCATCCTCCTCCTGCAATAACCTCTGTGCCGACACCCCGGTCTTGGCGCTAATCTCAGAAAGCGTGCGCGTGCCATCACAGAGCTTCATCGCGCCCATCAGATCCCGCGGCTTCAGCTTGATCGGCCCGCCGAGCGTCGAGAACCCCCCCTCCAGCAGTTGATGGTGTGGCAACAGCATCGGAAACCAATGTCCGTGCAGAATGGCTTTGGCGTGATTTCCAAAAAGTTTGCGGGCGAGGTTTTTCGCGCGAGAGAGCATCGGTTCTTGCAATTCACGTCGGCTCTTTTAGAGTATACCGTGATGAACGCGATTTCACTTCTTGCTCAACTCGCACCCGCCCCACGGGCCTCCTGGGCACCGGTGGTGTTGATGATCCTCATAGCCATCGGTTTCGCCGCCGCCAATCTGGTCCTGTCGATCATCATCGGCCCGCGCCGCGATGGTCCGGGCAAAAGTCAGACCTACGAAAGCGGCATGGTGCCGATCGGCGACACCCGTAAGCGCTTCAACGTGCGATTCTATATCGTCGCCATGATCTTTCTCGTGTTCGATGTCGACATCATCTTTTTCTATCCCTTCTGCACGATCTTTCCGCAGACGGTTTTGAAACAACACGCGCTGGCCGGCCCGATGCTGGTCGAGATGATCCTCTTCGTCGTGCTGCTGCTGGTGGCCTATTTTTACGCCTGGGGGAAGGGCGTATTTAAGTGGGATTGACGAAGCAGTTCTGCACAACGTGCCGTTTGTTTTACTGAGAGTCCGGAGATTTTTTAGCGGCTGTGCCGAAGGCACGCGTTTCTTCCGCTCGGAAAAAAAACGCGTGCCTTCGGCACAG
>JANXVV010000637.1 GCA_025351525.1 Humisphaera sp.
TACAGACGCGGCGGCAGTGGGAGCAGGTGCTTCGCCGGGCGATCCATGAGATGCCGTTGGTGACGTTTAACGATGCGCCGGCATTGACGGTATGAATCGCGTCAAAACGTGGTTGACAAAAAAAGAGTCCGGCGGCTTAGCCGCGGGGTGTGCCGGCGCGGACGCCGTCGCACATCCGAATTGTGATCGTCGATAAAGGAGGAGTGGATCATGTCGCATCTCATCGACAAGTGGAAGATGCTGGTGTTGGCGGTCGCGTTTCCGGGGCTTTCAAGCTCTGCATTTGCCGATATTTCCGCGTATGCCATCTGGGGGAGGCAGGGCGTTCACATCGGTCAGTCCGCAAACGTCATTTCTGGTTTGACCGGCAGCAACGGACCGGTGGATTCGGGCGATTTCGTGAACTATCGGGGCGGTCTCATGGGCGGCGGCGATCTGACTTACACCGGTAATGGCGAGTACAACGTCTACGGCCCAACCACTTTCAACGGCAACGCCAGCTTCGGAATCTACAACACCTTTGCCGGCCCGATCAATAGCGGGGGTAACGTCAGCTTTTCCGGCAGCCCCACGGTCACCGGTGACATCAGCGCCGCCGGCAGCGTGACAATCGGCGGTGCCGGGACGCTCCACGGCAATATCAAGGCGGGCGGCGACGCGATCATCGGAGGCGTCTTCACCATTCAAACGGGGAATGTCTCGGCAAATCAACTCCTCACCGTCAATGGCACGGTCAACGGTAACGTCACCTACGGCGGCGTGCTGGCGGTCGGAACCTTCGGTGCCATCAGCGGCAGCCGATCCCGCGCGACGATGCCGGTCCTTCCCATCGCCTATATGCCGCAGACTCTTCCGGCGGCGGATGTATTCTCGTCCGGTGGGGCGAACGTCACCGCCGGCGGCTCCGCAGCCGCGCCGCTCGCGCCAGGAAGCTATGGATCGCTTGCGTTCAGCGGATTTTCCGACCTCTATCTCGGGCCGGGCAATTACTATTTCTCAAACCTGAATTTCAGCGGGCTGACCTCTCTCCACTTCGTCAATCTCGGGGGAGCCAGCAAGATTCATATTTTCTCGACGGGCGACGTGACAGGCACACTGCATTTCCCCACGGTGAACGGCGTGAAGTTCGCGCAAGCCGACCCCTCCCTCGGTGCCAACGTGCTGTTGGAGACGCTTGGGAATTTCACGATGTCCAGCGATTTCTACGGATCGATTTTCGCGCCGAACGGTTCCATTACGACCGGGTCTTATGCGACGATCGACGGATCGCTGATCGCGGGCAACCTCGTGACCGCCGCCGTGGGCACGACGGTGAATTACGCAGCGCCGCTCGAGACTGCGTACATCGTCCCGGAACCCGCCTCGCTTTCACTGGTGGCGATCGCCATTCCGATTTTGGTGCGTCGCCGTCGGGCGCGGTAAAGTAACCGGCATGGCCAATTTCAATCTGCGTACATTGCGCCGCGACGAATGGCCGGCGGCGGGCGAAGTGATCTGCGCTTCGATCCGCGACTGGTACGCCGCCGCCGGGCGACCGGGAAGATTTCCCGGTGGGGCGGCTTCGTGTCTGGTCTTCCCCGAGGTCTACGAGGAACTCGATCCGGGGTGTTGCGTGGTCGCGGAAGATGGATCCAATGGCCGACTCGCCGGGCTGTGTTTTTATCACCCCCGCGAAACGCACGTATCGCTGGGGATCATGAATGTTCATCCGGACTATTTCGGTCGCGGTGTCGCCAAACAGTTGCTCCGATTCATCTGCGATTTCACCGACGATCAAGCCAAACCACTGCGGCTATTTTCCAGCGCGATGAACATCGATTCGTTTTCGCTCTACACGCGGGCCGGTTTCGTGCCGCGCGATATTTTTCAGGTGATGACGATCGATGTCCCGGCTATGGGTTTCCCGTTCGCTCACGAAGCCTCGCCGCGCGTGCGCGATGCATGCCTTAAAGATCTGCCTGCGATGGTGGCCTTGGAATGGGAGATCAGTGGGATTTGTCGCGAGAACGACTATCGCTGTTTTATGACCAATCGCCTCGGGGCATGGCATGTCTCGATCATCGATAGTGTATCCGGCGGAATCGATGGTTTTCTCGTCTCGATCAACCACCCCGGTAGTAAAATGCTCGGGCCGGGTGTGATGCGGACGGATGCGGGCGCCGCCGCATTGATCGGGGCGGAGTTGGATCAGTTTCGCGGCGGTTCGCCCGTTTGTCTGGTGCCCGCCGCGAGAACGGTTTTAGTTCAACAACTTTATTCCAGGGGATTGCGCAATACTGAACTGAGCGTGTTTCAATCGCGCGGCCCGGCTCAGGTTTTTCGGGGGGTGATGATGCCGACATTTATGCCGGAAACGGGATGAAGCAGTGCTGTACTTGGGGCTTGGTATCTTTTGCGTAGCATGGGCTACATCCAATTGAAAATTGCTCTAGTTGAACGGATCCCAGTATTTGGCTTTTCCCATTGCATCTACCGGGTACATCCGGACGACATGCATGTCGGTAAACAGGATATTCCCCTGCAGGCTGTGACGGGTGGCAAGGTCATCCGATCCGACCGCGTGAGTCCATCGCCCGTCATTGGGATTCTGCTCCTCAATCACCAGAATCTTCTCGGCGGAAACTCTGACCTGCACCAGTTTCTTGCGGGGATATAACTTAGGATCGATCGCACCCCCATACGCCGGGGGAATGTGAGTGGGGCTCCAGTGAGACCACTCATCGTTCATGCTATAACTGTAGCGGTAGGGGAAGGCGAACCCAGCCTGTGGCACTCGATCGGCCCAGGCATCCGAGGGACAGCGAAACATGGATAGAAGCCGCTCATCCTGCACATTGAGGTAGGGAGCCAGACACGAATCGTTCAGCGGGTACATCTTTCCCGTAGCTGAGGTGGCAGGCGGTTGAAGCCAATTGATGAAGTCATCCGGATAGGCTCCATTTCCATTGGACGCCGGCCGGGGCAGGTTGCCCCGGTTTTCGTTGGCGTACATGACCATCGCATTGCCGATTTGTTTGAGGTTGCTCATGCAGACCACCCAGTTGCCGCTCTCTCGGGCTTTGCTTAACGCGGGCAGCAGAATGGAAATCAGCAGGGCGATGATTCCGATAACCACCAATAGCTCGACCAACGTGAACGCCTTACGACGATACGATTGAATATGCATGCCAAACTCCGGGAAGTGCCAACGGCGAAGCGTTGTGAAACTGCGAACGCCATGAGAATACCCGATTTGAGCCGGCGAAGTCAATGCAATTATGTCGCGGCAGGCTTAGCTGGAATTGTTCACCACGAAATCACGAAGCACACGAAGGAACTTTGTGAGAATGAGCAGATGTAGCTTATTCAAGCTGCATCATTCCTACGCAGTTCCCAAATATCATAAGCCAGAAAGCTTGGTTCATTGTGCGTTTGCGGTGAGTATAAATGATTCAGCTTAGGGTCGATTGAATATCGGGTCGCATGGGTGTCGCGCCAATGATTTTTTTACGAATAAATACATGGGCGAGACGCCCATGCCACCTTATTCAAAGCGCTTGTTTTACGAGGAATTCGATGATTTCATTTAGTAGTCGTGCGGCTCTTCTGTACCTCATCTGTGGCGTACTGCCCAACATCGCCCACGCCGCCGACGCGGGAAATGGGGCTGACGGTGAATCTAAAGTCGGCCCCGCCTACAACAATGCACCGGAACTGACCGTCAAAGAAGGCGTGCCGAAAGGCGTGCTTCACGAGTTCACGATGAATTCGGAGGACAGCAAAATTTATCCCGGTCTCAAGGGGCCGTACAAGCGCAAGGTGTGCGTGTATGTTCCGAGCCAATATGTGGCCGGCACCGCCGCGCCGTTTATCATCGCGCAGGATGGCCTGGGCTATAAGGGGACATTGCCGCCGATGCTCGACAATCTGATCGCCGAGCACCGCCTGCCGGTGATGATCGCAATCCTGATCAATTCCGGCGGCGGGGACGGTCAGGGCAGCGAGCGCGGGCTCGAATACGACACCGTTTCCAACCGCTATGCGAACTTCGTCGAGACGGAAGTCCTCCCTAAAATCGCCCTCGATTACAAGCTGGCGTTTACCAAGGATCCGGAGGGCCGGGCCACGATGGGCGGCAGTTCCGGTGGGGCGGCGGCGTTCACGATGGCATGGTTTCGGCCCGACCTGTATCACCGCGTGCTCACCTACTCCGGCACGTATGTGAATCAGCAATCGCCATCAAATAAAGAGTCGCCGCACGGGGCCTGGGAATATCACGAGCATTTCATCGCCAACACCGACGCCAAGCCGTTGCGGATTTGGCTGGAGGTCAGTGAGAACGACAACGGCTCGAAAAAGTCCGAGGAATCGTACCATAACTGGGTGCTCGCCAACCAGCGGATGGCGGCTGTTTTGAAAGCGAAGGGATATCACTACCGCTACGTGTTCGCCGAGGCGGCAGGGCATACGGATGGCAAAGTCACTCGACAGACGCTGCCCGAGGCACTGGTGTGGTTGTGGAAGGGTTATGCGGTGAAGTAGATGCCGGTCTTTGTGGTTCATTTGAATTTTGCGGGATAAGGTAGGGGCCTGCAATAACATCCGCGTCTGGGTTGGGTGCCACAGGTCTGCTTCGAAGACGGATTTTGGAGGGCGGTCGTCCCCGAGCGTCTGACAACTTGGAAGATTGAGGAACAGTTCCTAAGCGAGTGACGATCTTTCATGGTAAGGTTTGTCGTATGCGAAATTCCAACCACTTGCTAATTGCGTTTCTTGCCTGTGCCGCTCTGCACATCACCGCCGCGGAATTGCCTGTCGTGAAGCTCACGCCGGGTGACACCTCTGTCCAGGTAGATATCGGCGGAAAACCCTTCACCACCTATCGTTTCGGGGCAGATGAGAAGCCGCCCTTCGTTCGGCCATTTTTCTATCCGGTTCTCGCGGCGGACGGCGTGGAATTGACCAGCGATCAGATACGCACAGATCCCAAAGAGCATCCCCATCATCGATCCTTCTGGGTCGGTCACGGTGAGGTCAACGGCATCGACCACTGGAGCTTTGCACAGAAGCCCGCGCCACCCAAACAGCGCCATATCCAGTTCGACAAATTAGAGGGCGACGGGTTCGTCGAACAACTGATGTGGGATGACCTGCAAGGCCAGCCTCTTCTCAACGAGGTGCGCACCGTCCGATTCATCCCTTTTGAAGATGGCGCGCGCGGCGTGGATATCACCGTGAAGCTGACGGCGACGAGCGGGGAGGTCACGCTGGCGGACACGAAGGAAGCGGGGCTGGCTGCCGTTCGCGTGTCGCCACAGATCTCCGCGAAGCCCACGCTCATCAACTCCGCCGGAGCCGATGGAGAGAAACAAGTCTGGGGTAAACCGGCAGACTGGTGCGACGAATCCGGCGTGATCGACGGCAAGCCCTACGGCGTCGCCATCTTCGATCATCCGAGCAACCCCCGCCATCCCACCACCTGGCACTCGCGGGGTTACGGTCTGATCGCCCCCAACGAATTCGGCTTGCACGAGTTCGACAAAAAGCTTCCCAAAGGAGCCGGTGATCTTAAAATTCAAAAAGGTGAATCGGTCAGCTTTCGCTATCGCGTCATTATTCACGAAGGTGCCGCATCCGATGCAAAGCTGTCAGAGAAGTACAAAGATTTTTCAGACTCATCTCATTGAATCAACCCCATTTTGAAGACTCCACAGGCCGTGCCCACCTCAGGTGGGCCGGTTTTCTTTTTGCGTGAAAGTTCATAGTGGCACGGGCTTCCAGCCCGTGTTTGCGGTCCACATCAGACTGCAGCTTTCACATTTAAACTCTTCTACGCACCGGTCCGTCAACACGGGCTGGAAGCCCGTGCCATGTTGAAGCTTTCAGCACGGACAAAAGGCAAACAAATTTAGAATCCGCTGAAACCGAACATTCTTCACGTCGTCTTCAGGTGCCGAAGTCTACCCTCGCTTTCGCCGACACAATTTCCAGGACGAGCGATGGTGTTCGTTTTAAAGTCGGCACGCCAAAGGCGTCTCGTCATTCCATTCGCCCTGGCGTGGGTCCATTTTTTGGAGGATTGGCCATGAAGGCTCATCGCAATCGTCTTTCGGTCATGCTCGAAACGCTCGAACCCCGGGCATTTTTTTCCGTCACCGTCGAATCGATCGACGGCAGCGCGAACAACCTGCAGCATTCCACATGGGGTGCCACCGGCACCGATCTGCTGCGAATCGCGCCGGCCCGGTATGCGGATGGCATCTCGTCCATGGCCGGTCCCGCCCGGCCAAGCGCTCGCGCCGTCAGTGTTGCCGTCGCATCCGATGCCACTGACGGCGGCATTCCGAATAGCCGCTCGATGTCGGATTGGGTTTATGCCTGGGGTCAACTGATCGACCACGATCTGGACCTCACCGGCGACGGTACCGGCACGCAGCTTCAGTCGGCCAACATCGCGGTGCCCACCGGTGACACTTCCTTTGATCCCACCGGCACCGGCACGAAGGTCATCGGCTTCAATCGCTCCGAATTCGACCCCGCCACCGGCACCAGCGCCGCCAACCCGCGCCAGAATCCGAACGACATTTCAGCCTATCTCGACGGCTCGATGATCTACGGTTCGGACTCCCTCCGCGCCGACGCTTTGCGATCACACATCGGCGGGCAACTGAACACCAGCGCGGGAAACATGCTTCCCTTCAATACCGCCGGTCTGCCCAATGCCAACGCCGGCCCGACTCCAGCCAATCAACTTTTTTTGGCCGGTGATGTTCGCGCCAATGAGAACATTGAGCTGACGTCCGTGCAGACACTTTTCATGCGCGAGCACAATCGCGTTGCCGCTCAAATCCAAAAAGCCAATTCGAAACTTACGGACGAGCAGATCTATCAACAGGCCCGCGCGCAGGTCATCGCGGAAATTCAATCGGTCACCTACAACGAATTTCTGCCGGCGCTTCTCGGCCAGAGCGCCATCCCGAAATACACCGGTTATCGATCGAACGTGAACGCCCAGGTTTCCAATGAGTTTTCGACCGCCGCGTATCGCTTCGGGCACAGCCTGCTGGCCCCGGATGTTCAATTCATGAATCCCGATGGAACCACCAAGGATCCCTCGGTCAGTCTGGCGAATTCGTTCTTCAATCCAGCTCTGGTTTCGCAGAACGGAATCGATTCGATCCTCAAATATCTTTCGAGCGACAATGCCCAGGAGGTGGACACGAAAATCGTGCCGGAGCTTCAGAACTTTCTCTTCGGCAAGCCGGGGCAGGGCGGATTCGATCTGGCATCGCTCAACATCCAGCGCGGTCGTGACCACGGGTTGGCCGACTACAACTCCACGCGCGCGGCATATGGCTTGCCGCGCGTCACCAGCTTCGCGCAAATCACTTCCGACACGGATTTGCAGGCCAAGTTGCAGCGGTTGTACGGCAGTGTCGATTCGATCGATCTGTGGGTCGGTGGACTGGCCGAAAATCACGCGGCCGGTGCGAGCATGGGTCCGCTGTTCCAGCGAATCATCGCCAACCAGTTTCAACGCACCCGCGACGGCGATCGCTTTTATTTCGAGAACCAGTTCTCCGGCGAGACCCTGCAAAAGCTTCAGCACACGACCCTTGCTCAAATCATCTCGCGGAATACATCGGACACGATCCTTCAATCGAATGTTTTCTATTACCGCACTGAAATCAGTGGCCGCGTGAATGGCGACGGCCCGCACCGCCCCGGCACGCCTCCTCCAGGAGTGGCGGGGCAGACCGTCGATCTGGTCGAGGCGACGATTGGCGTCACCCAAGCCACCACCACGACCGATTCCAACGGCGTCTACCATTTCACAAACCTCACCGGCCTGAATCTCGGTTCCTACACCGTGCGCACCGTTCTCTCTAACGCCGGTTTGACGACAACCTACACCTCGCCGCTCATGACTCTGACCCAGGGTGAAACCTATTGGACGCATATCGATTTGGGAATCGCTCCTCCGCCCCGTGGCACGCACCAGGGCCCGCCGGATCATCCGCTGCCATCTCCGCCCCCGCGGGTGGAACCGATGACCTTCCGGATCCAAGGTGCAAGCGTCATCTTCAACCCAATGGCACCTTCCGGCGTTCTGCAAAAGCTCGATCCAAAGTCCTTGCTGATGTGAACAACATGACTGAACCGAACTGCCCCAGTGTACACTCACCGGTCACATGGATCTTCAAGACCTCAAGCGCTGGCACTGGATGGCGATCGGTTTGCTGGTCGGTTCGCTCTGGGCCGCAACGCAACTTTTCTACGGCATCAATCCCGACGGTGAAACCACCGCCGGGACTTTTGAAATGGTGGTGATGACCACCCTGAAAGCCCCTGCCTTCGTCGATATTTTCGACAACGGCAATGTCTATGTCACCGCGTTACAGATACATCCACCGACGATAGACGATGGCCCCGCTGAGAATGTGAAAGAACCCGCTGCGTCGCATCAGATTCAGTGGGTGACCGGCAATATCGCCCGACGCCGGTTCAAGCCGGATGCCCGCGAATGGCAAACCCGAACTTTCCGCTACAAAGCGCCGATGCCATTCGTGCCGAGTCCGAAGTATGACTATGTCTCGCAAGATTGGGTTCCATATGGATCATTCAAGAAGTTCAAGGGCTATGTGAAACCGACAGAGAAGAACTACCCATCGATCCGCGCCTACTTCGATGAACTCAATCGAAAATACGGCGCGGGTTCGATGCTCTACCGTTACGCCTGGTGGGAAAGCCGATGGGCTGTGATGACAATTTATCCGATCGGGGGTTTGCTCCTCATCGGTGGGATATGGCCTGTAATTATCGGCTTGCTGGCCGGTGCGGGATTCGGATCGACGAAGAAGGAGGCGTCGGCGGGCCTGAGCCAATACAAAGGAAGTCGTCCCGCAGAAATCTCCAAGTCCGATCAAGTCACCGAAAAAGATCGCAAGCGATTGGCGGCGATGAATGCCGAGTTGGAGATGAACCTTCAAAATTCCGCAAGCTCCACCACTCCAAAGACCGGCGTGATGGCGGATACCGCCGTGCGAAAACTGGAAGGTGCATCGGTGGAAGAAACCAAGAAGGCTCTTGAGGATAAGGCCGACCGCGCGAAGGCGTTTGGTGCGGGCCGGACGGATTTTTATCCCACTGAAATTCATCCGGAACAGAAGAAGGAATAGGGTTTTTTGAAAAACGGGTGGCATGGGCGTCTCGCCCATGTTTTTTGGCCGAAGAAATGCATGG
>JANXVV010000148.1 GCA_025351525.1 Humisphaera sp.
CTCACGGGGTCAGTCATTGGGCCAGCAAGAAGTGCGTGCAGCGGGCGCGGCGTCGACTTCGCGCGGCGGGCATCGATCCGCCCTCGGGCCGCGCCATCACCCGACGTGCCCCCGCCTTTCAACTCGGTGGCATTGAAAACGTGTGATCGGCTTGCTGTGGCACGGGCTTCCAGCCCGTGTTAGCGATCGGCGAACGAAGAAACGCTTGATGGAAAGCTTTTTTTCGCACTGGACCGCAAACACGGGCTGGAAGCCCGTGCCACGATAAAGGATTCAGTAAACAGGTTTCACTATTCCGTCTTCAGGTATTTACCAGGGATTTCTATGAAACGCCTGACCCTTGTACCGATGTTCCTCATCGCCATTTTCACCGGTTGCACCGCCCAACAGATCGAGTGGCTTAAGACCGATGAGCAGACGGCCGAGCAGGTCTACACCGCCACCACGCAGTCGACGGCGGCAGTGAAGAAGACTCTGTCCACTCAACCGGCCAACCCCGAAGCCGCGAAGGTCATTGCAACGGCCGAAAAGGGGGAGCAGACTGCCAGGCTCGCGCTCGATCTGGCCCGCGCGGCGCTGTTGGCCGCCCAGAAAAATGATGCTTCAGACCCGGCCCTGCGAGATTCGTTGGCCGCGGCGATCGGTGCGATCCCCTCGCCTTGGACACCGATGCTGGCATCGCTCATTCCGGCGGCGATACCGCTGATTTTTTCAATCGTGCAGTCCGTGAAGTTGGGCCGTGCGCATGAAACCGTGACGAATGTCACGCGGCAGTTGGAAGAGCATCAGGCGGCGATGCGGGTGCTGGAGGCGAAGGCTTCCGTCATTTGAAGAATGGGTGGCATGGGCGTCTCGCCCCTGCTCTTCATCCAGAGAAATTCACAGGCGAGACGCCCATGCCACCTGATGCGAAGCACACAAGGCGGAATCCGGGTCGTCGCCTGCGGCTCCGATCCCGGCGTGTTTGTGCGTGTCGAGGAGGTACCAACCATGACCGACCTGACAGCGGAACAACTCGAATCGATCCGCCGACTACTCGTCGATCCCGTGCGAGATGCGGTCAAGAGCGAGATTCAATTGAGCCACGATCGACTTGCCGCGGCGGTCGAACGGCTGGGCGATCATCTGGCGGGTCATATCGAGCGGACGGAAAAACGCCTGGTGACGGTCGAGCGAGAGGTCGGTCGACTTCGCTCCTTTCGCCGTCGGGTGTTCGCGGGCTATGGAGCGATTACAATACTGCTCAGTGCCGTGTGGTCCGTCTTCCGCGAAAAATGGCTGTCCAAGTTGTTGAACCGTTGAGTACGATCGCCGTTGCACGACGCCGCGGCCTTTCAGGAAAAATCAACATGATCAAACGCAATACATGCCTGCTCGCGATTCTCCTGACCGGTTGGATCGCCAGCGCACAAGCCGACCTGCCCGTTTCAACCCCGCCGAAATTTTTGATTGGCGTCTGGTATCAGCCGGCCAGCAATTTCGACAAATGGAAGGCGCGCGGCATCAATACGCTGGTCGGTTGCCCTTCCGGTGCCGAAGGGGTTTCGCGCGAGCAGTGGATGGATGCCGCCCGCAAAGCAGGTTTTTTTTACATCGTCAAACCGACGGACGATCCGGAGGATTTGAAAAAGGATCTGGTCGATCCCAATCTCCTGGCCTGGGAGCAGCCCGATGAGCCGGACGGCGCGGGCGATCTTCCCCCGGAAAAAATCATCGCGAATTACAAGGCATGGAAAGCCGCCGGTGACAAGCCGATCTTTTTGAACGTGGACGGCTGGAAAACCCAGTACCGTCCCACGGCGGACTACCTCCAATACTTCCAAGGCGCCGATTGGATCGGGTTCGATTACTACGTCATCAATCGCGGTGAAGGCCCGGGCAACATCGCCCGACTCGGCGAGCGTCTCGACAAAATCAAGCTGTGGACGGGCGGCAAGAAACAGATTTACGTGTTCGTTGAAAGCAGCGATCAGGATTTGAAAATCACCGACTGGGCCGCCACGCCGGATGCCACCGGCAAACCGATCGGCACCAAAATGCGCGGGCCGACGGCGGATGAAATGAAGAGGGAGATCGAGGTGTCCGTCGCCCACGGCGCGGCGGGGATCATCTATTTTCCCGATGTGATCGGCAAAGGCTGGGAAAAATTCGACGGCACCACGCCCGAGTGCGAAGCGATGATGAAAGACCTCAACGCCAGGCTGACCGCGACCGCCGAGAAACTGTCCCCTTCGAAATCGCCGGCCGGCCCCAGGACCGATGGCGGCCGCGATAAACCCGCCGATCCAAAAGCCCCGCTGGATGGCCGGGAAATGACGATCGATGGGGTGACGTATATCCTGAAACGCAAGCCGTGAAAATTCACGAATGATGAACATTGAATTCACGAATCAATGATGAATGACGAAATTGTAATGCACGAAAGCGAAGCGCAGGGTCGTTTCCAACCACTCACTTCATTCATTCGACATTGGAACATTCGTCATTGATTCGTGAATTCGAATTTCGCCATTCCCCTTCCCCCTTTCCCTCTAACTCGCGAGATCTCCCATGCCCACCCCTCTCATCAGTGGCAGTGCGTCCATTGGAAACCGATGGTTGAACGGTTCGGCGACGGTGCTGTGGATTGGCGACTCCATCGGCTCGGCTTTTGAAAACAGGGTTCTCCAGACACTTCGGGTGGTTCCCGCCGGACTGGGAATTCGCGGGGGAAATTATTCCTCGCTCGGCGCTCCTGCCTGGGCCACCACCGGCGGCGGGGCGATCGGATCGGCGGGGCTGCTCACCGAACGCAATTACTCGCCGTTCGCTTCCATGGAAGCCGTGTTCAACGGCGGTGCCGTGCCGGTGCTCGGAGTGCCGGCGGCGATCTCCAGTCGGCTGACGTCCGACAGCGCTGAACCGCTTTTGCAGGCAAGCCGCACCGGGATCGTTTTCGGTGGACTGGATTGGATCACCGGCTCGACGCTCAAAATGCGCTCGATCCTGTATCGCAACGCCAGCTCGTCGAACGGAATCGTCCGCAATTACATTCGCGGAAGCGGCAGTGTTTCGGTTGCGAAAGGCACCGGCGCATTTGTGAATCTCCAATCCGCCACACCCGCCTATGTCGCCGATGAGTTCCCGTTCGCCGCTCCGTCCGCCGGGGAAGATCTGAATGTAGAGGCGCAGAGCTTCGATGGCGCCACCCCAACCAACGGCACCAATTTCGTGCTCTGCTGCACGCTGGTTGCCACCGGGCAGCCCGGCTTTACCTTCATCCCCGCGAGCAATGGCGGATGGGATGTGCTGAGGTGGAACGACCCCACTTTTATCAGCAACGCCGCGCTTGCCGGAGTGTTGCCGCTGCTTGGAATCACCGATGTGGTTTTATCCATCGGAAATAATAATCCTGCAAATCAGACGGCGGCACAGTTTCAAGTGTCGCTGCTGGCATTGGCCGCGCGATTTCGCACGGCACTGCCGACGGCATCCATCGTTTTCGTCCCGACCTACGACACGAACAACGCCGGTTCCGCCCCGCATCTGGCCGGTTTCGCCGATGCCCACTACGCGGCGCAACGGCAGACCGACAACAGTTGTTTTCTCAACCTTTACAAAGCCGCGGGTGTGTGGTCGCAGAATAATGCGCTCGGGCTAATGACGGATGGCGTGCATCCGAGTGAAACCGGCAAGGTCTATTTTTTACAGACGCTCCAGGGATTGCTCGATGCCCTCATCGCCGGCACCCGAACGACCGCCGCCGGGCGGTATGCGACGCAGATCGACATCGAAGATGTATTCGGCAGCGCGAATGTGTCGGCGTGGGCCGCGCTCGATGCACTGGGCGGCGTGGATGTGCCGCGAATTCAAAGGGCGCTCGACGTGGCGGATGCGGCGATCGACGACTATTTCCGCGACGGGCCGTATGCGTCACCGCTGCTGCTCGGCGCGAGTGTTCCAACGGTCGCCCACTGGGCCGCGACGATCGCCGGGTTGCGGCTCTATCGATCCCGCGCTTCAGTCGCGGCGGGGGTTGCCGCCGCCGTCACCGCGTCGGTCAGCATCACCGCCGGGGCATCGTTCAGTGCTTCGACCAGTCCTTCCGCCGATCCCTATTCCACATTGCTTGTCGAGGTGAAGTTGCAGATGGCGCGCTGCAAAACCGGCGCGATGCGGATCGACGCGGTGCCGAGAAGTGCGATCTCCACGAACGCGCCATCTCTCGTTTGATGAATGAATTGAATTCGTTTAGCGGTAGTCCCGGAGGGACACGTTTTTCTTCGATTGAAAT
>JANXVV010000248.1 GCA_025351525.1 Humisphaera sp.
GCCAGCACTGGAAGGGCGGCATGAAAATAGGATCGAATACTCTTCCATCGCACGCTGAAAATCACCGCGATGCCCAGCGGGCCGATCGGTAGAAGCCGTACCAATTTAATGAACTGCCACCAATGCGGGTGCTTGGCGGACAGATAGGTATCGCGCAGAACCTGATCGAGCGGGTATAGCGGGAACAGGAGAAGCGCTTCGGTGTAACGGACGGTCACCGCGCAGCCGAGCAATATCCCGCCGGCGACCCCGCGCCACCAGCGTCCCGTCTGCCACCAGCGAATCAGCAGGAACATTCCCCAGACAACCATGAACAGCGAGGGCGCATGGCTGTTGGGCATCATCGCATACACCAGCATCGTCTGCCCCGTCGCCAGCACGATCATCGCGAGCAAGCCATAGAACGAACCGGCGACGGCGCGCGTCAGAAAAAACATCCCGAGCACCGCCAGCGTTGCGCAGATCGGGCTGACGAGAAATGCCCACTCGCGCCCGTGGGCGGGCCCACCAATCCGGAGGGCGATCGCATCGAGCACGGAGGTGCCGAGCGGATATTTTGGGTAGTACCACCCTTCCTTCGTCTGCACCGTGAGCCATCGCCTGAGGAACGCGGGCCGGGAGAAACCGGGTTCGCGCGACTCGGCTTTCGTGCGCACCCACATCGCGCCGACATACTGATAATCATCGGTCGGTTTAAAACCGGTGGTGCCGTGCAGAGCGAAATGGCGGCCACCGACCATGTACCCGTTTTCATCGATCCCCGGCCGACCGGGCGCGGGAGCCCAGTACGAAAAGAGCATGGCGAAAAAAGCGCAGGCGATCGCGCAGGCGACCAGGACATAAAGCCATCGCTTCCAACGCGGTTCGGCATCGATCATGTCCGGCAGCAACCGAATCGGGGGCTGGTCTCCGGCAGGTTCGGCGGGCTCGGGCGAGAGATGACCGACCGCCGCGCGCTGACCGAGGGCCGGGGCCAGGTCGATCGGCGCGGCGGGATATTCCATCGGCAACGCTTCCGGGCGCGATTCGGCGGGGCGGTCATCCCACGGCGTTTCCGCCACTTTGGGTGAAATCGGGGAGACGCCAAAAACAGACGAATGGGGACGATGGGTCATGGTGATACTTGCTGGGTGTAGTTGCCCGGACGGAAGTTTACAGGCCGCTCCGGTTTATTTGCAACGCGCAAGATCGCTTATTGAGTGAATGGACAGGATGAAGCCATGACGACGATCCTTCCCGCGGCGCATTGTCTGAAGTTCACGCGATCCCTACGATGGAACACCTATGGGCACCTCCACTTTTTCCGACTTCCTGCAACTTCTCGACCGCTCGGGTGAACTCGTTCGCGTGAAAGCGCGGGTCAGCCCCATTTTGGAAATCGCCGAGATTTCGGATCGGATGAGCAAGTCCCCGGCACCGCACGGGCACGCCGAGCTCGATTGCAATCCGGCTGCGTTGCTGGGCGGCAAGGCGCTGCTCTTTGAAAACGTCGAGGGCTCGGAGATTCCCGTCGCGATCAACACCTTCGGCAGCTATTGGCGAATCAATCAGGCACTCGGTACGGACAACCTCGAGTCGCTGGCCGGCCGGGTGCAGCAGTTGGTCAAGCCGGAGATTCCGACGAGCTTGATCGAGAAAATGAAGAAGCTGCCGGATCTTTTGAAGATGGCCAGCTTCCCCCCAAAAACGGTGCGCAACGGCATCTGTCAGCAGATCGTGCTGGAAGGGGACGAGGCGGATCTGACGAAACTGCCGATCATTCAGTGCTGGCCGTTGGATGGGAATCTGGAGAGCGGGCAGGTGTTCGACAAAGCCGCCGCCGCGAAGGTGACGGAGCGCGGGACGGGCCGCTATATCACGCTCGGCGGAATATACACGGTGAACCCGGAGACCGGCGATCGCAACATCGGCATGTATCGCGTGCAGATGTTCGGCCCCCGCAAATGCGCCATGCACTGGCACATGCACCATGACGGCGCGCGGCATTTCCGCCTCTACCAAAAGCGCGGCGAGAAGATGCCGCTCGCCATCGTGCTGGGCGGTGAGAGCATTCTCCCCTACGCCGCCACCGCCCCGCTGCCGCCCGGAATCGAAGAGCTGCTTTTCGCCGGGTTCCTCAACGGCGGGGGGCTCGAATTGGTGAAGTGTCGCACCCATGACATTGAAGTTCCCGCCAACGCGGAAATCGTCATCGAAGGTTTCGTCGACCCGAATGAAAAACTGCTGGAAGGCCCATTCGGCGACCACACCGGATTCTATTCGCTCGCCGACTGGTACCCCGCCTTCAACGTCACCGCCATCACCATGCGGCGGGGGGCGATCTACCCGACCACCATCGTCGGCAAACCCCCGATGGAAGACTACTTCATGGGCAAGGCCACCGAGCGCGTTTTCCTGCCGCTGCTCAAAATGCTCGTGCCCGATATCGTCGACTACAGCCTGCCGATCAGCGGCGTCTTTCACAATTGCGCTTTCATCAAAATTCGCAAGGAATATCCGTATCAGGCCCGCCGAGTGATGCACGCGATCTGGGGTGCCGGCCAGATGGCGTTCACCAAGTTCATCGTCATCGTCGACGAGCACGTGAACGTCCACAGCGAGCAGGATGTGCTGTTCCACCTGTTCAGCAACTGCGACCCCGAGCGGGATACGGAGATCGTCCGCGGCCCGGTCGATATTCTCGATCACGCCGCCCCGGAATTAGGAGCCGGGAGCAAGATGGGCTTTGACGCGACGGTCAAGATGGCGGGGGAGGGAAGAGTGCGGACGTGGCCGATGGAGTTGGAGATGGATGGAAGGACGAAAGAGTTGGTGACGAAGAGGTGGGCCGAGTACGGTCTGCGATAGCTACTTTTGAAAGCTGTAGCCGCCAATCGAAAACCGCAAATGCAGGAGGGAGGCGGGAAGGAACCATCAGGCACCCAGGTTTCCTTCCCGCCTCCATCCCGCACCCTCCCTCCACCCCTCCTGACCATCCTCCTTCCCTCCCTCCCCCTCCGCAGAAGAAAAAGACGCGGAAGGGCGGATCGTGTAACGCCGGGTGCCACGGGTCGCGGTACTCCGAGACCTGTGTCTTCGCCGGCCAAAGAGCACAGGTCTCGGAGCACGTAGGGTCCGCAGTCTTGTAGGGTCCGTGGTACCCCGCGGACCAATTGATATTCGCCGACGGACGGTCCGCAGAGTACTGCGGACCCTACAGGACTGCCGTATGAGAAGTTGTAGCGGGGGGTGGAGGTGCAGGAGGAGGGGCGTTGGGAGAAAGCGCGAATGACGAATGACGAAATTCGAATTCACGAACAAATGACGAAGCACGAATGAAGCAATGACGAAACGAAGATTTCGATTCGTCATTCATCATTCGAATTTCGCGATTGATTCGTGAATTCGAATTTCGTCATTCGTCATTCATTCGGCCGGGCGCCAAGCTCCGGTCCGGAGATTCCGTCCGCTGAAACGGACCCTGCGAACCACGGGCTTCTCTTGGATGCCCGCCGCCGGCCCGGTATGATCCGGCCCATGCCCGCCGCACCCGATGCCGCATCTGCTCCCGAGGTGACCCCCGATACGCTGAGTTACGCCGCCGCGCCG
>JANXVV010000262.1 GCA_025351525.1 Humisphaera sp.
GGCGAGACGCCCATGCCGCCTTTTTTCGAGAAAGCCTTGTCATGTTCCATGTGGAACTATGGCATACTCGAAATCAGTCCAGCTTGATATTGAGTCGTTGGATCAGGTCGTCGAATTGATCGAGAGAAGCATAGTGGATGACCAATCGTCCTTTTCCTTTATCCCCCTGCTGCTTTAATTCAACGCGCATCCCCAGTTGACGGGCCAGCGATTTCTCAACATCCTGCACATGGGGAGAGACCGATACGATCTTAGGCTGCTTCACTGAATCGGCATTGTTCGCCAGGATTCGCTCCAGATTGCGGACGGACAGACCCTGATCGACACACAGTTGCGCCACCCTTATCTGCTCGGCGAGGTCGGTAATGGATGCCAGGACTTTTGCGTGGCCTAACGAAAGATGATTGCCCGCCACCCAATCGCGAACCGGCGGGGCGAGAGCGAGAAGACGCAGGTGGTTGGCGATGGAACTGCGATCCTCGCCTAATCGATTCGCCAGCTCAGCCTGAGTGACACCAAGCTGGCTCATCAGCATCTGGTAAGCGGCGGCACGATCTACCGGGTTCAAGTTTTCTCGCTGAATGTTTTCCACGAGTGCCATCTGGGCCTGCGTGTAAGCATCCACTTCGCGAACAATCACCTGAACAACTGCCAACCCCGCCAATTTAGCCGCCCGCCATCGACGCTCCCCGGCAATCAATTCATACCCCTCGCCAACCTGTCGTACAACAATCGGTTGAATTAATCCGGTCGATCTCAAACTCGCGGCGAGTTCCTTCAGTGACTCCTCCGCAAACGCTTTCCGAGGTTGATGAGGGTTTGGATTAATCGAAGTCAGCGGGACTTCGAGAGGGGTATTCGCCAAGGGTGCTGTTTGCAAAGCCGTGTTTGATTCCGGTATTTTTGAAGATATGATGCTGGACGGGGCGGCTATATCCATGGTTGGTTCCGCAACGGCCGACATCAGACTACTGAGACCTCTGCCTAATCGGGGCCGTTCTTTTGGGCTTTTCGACATAGTTCACTCTTTGTAAAAGTTTATCAATTCGGTGGAAAGTTCCACGTGGAACAGCGAGCGTACTGGTTTATAGGCGAAATGCAATTCGTCGAATCTACGAGTGTCGGAAGGGTGCATACCCATACCGACATGTGCATCGTCGATTAGAAAGAACCGTTCGGTCATCCGAACCCAAACGAAACAAATTGTGAAATCTCCTCAAAGGAAACGCTTAAACCAAACCGGGGGAACCGCGAAGGCACGAAAACGCGGAGGTAGACGCGAAGAATTTCATGACCTAATTCTTTCGCGTCGATATTCGCGCTTTCGCACCTTTGCGGATGGGTATTTCCGTGAAATGCTATATATAGTCTTCACTAACATTTCTGCCGATTCACCCGACCCGATCACCAATCCGGCGCCTCGCAACTCCCCGAATAAATGACTCGAGGATGGCACGATCAATCGCCACCGCTATAATTCCGCGCGCGGACTCGGGCGGTGTACGCCTGCGGTCAAGACTTACAGGAACTTTCGCGATGCCTTACACTCTCACCGAATCGTCCCAGGATCTGATGCCGTTCACTTCCGGCAATGGCCCGGAAGGGGACAACCGCTGGACGCTCAACTTCGGCCCCCAACACCCCGCCACCCACACCACCCTCCGCCTCGTGCTGGAACTGGATGGTGAACGAATTCTCCGTTGCACGCCGCACATCGGGTTTCTTCACAGCGGATTCGAAAAGCTTGGCGAACATCTCAACTACAATCAATATGTCACCATCGTAGACCGGATGGATTACTCCGCGCCGATCTATAACGAGCTGGCCTGGCACGGCGCCGCCGAGCGGTTGATGGGCATCGAACTCACGCCGCGCTGCAAGGTGCTTCGCACCATCGCCGGGGAACTGGGCCGCCTCCAGTCTCACCTGCTCTGCGTCGGTGCGGCCGGCTTGGACCTCGGTGCCTTCACCGCCTTCCTATACGGCTTCAATGAGCGAGAAAAGATCTACGACATCGTCGAGTTTATGACCGGCCAACGTTTCCATACCTCCTGGACGCGAGTAGGGGGGTTGAACATGGACCTCCCCGATGAAGCTGTGTTCAAGCGGATGGTACACAAGTTCATCGACGACACCCTGCCGCGGGCCATGCAGGATGTGGAGACTTTGCTGAACAAGAACCGCATCTTCGTGGATCGAACCAAGGGGGTTGGCACGGTCAGTCGGGAAGACGCGATTGCCTGGGGTCTGTCCGGCCCGATGGCTCGTTCCGCCGGTGTTGCCCGCGATATTCGCAAAGATGAACCCTACCTATGCTTCGCCGACAACTGGGACGGTCAGGGTACCAAAGCCGTCGATTTCAAAGTCCCGATCATGACCACCGGCGATGTGTATGCCCGCTACCTTGTGAGGCTCGAGGAGATGAAGCAATCCATCCACATCATTCGCCAGTTGATAGACAACATTCCGGGGGGTCCGGTCAATGTCAGCCCGGAAGGCAAGGAGACTCTCCCGCCGAAAGATCAGGTCTATAGTAGTATCGAAGGGTTGATCCACCACTTCGAGTTGATCATGACCAACCGAGGCTTCGAGGCTCCTAAAGGTGAAGTCTACTATCCAATCGAAAGTGCCAATGGGGAGCTAGGCTACTATGTTGTCTCGGCGGGTGAGAATGTCCCCTGGCGGGTGCGGACACGCCCGCCGTGCTATATCAACTATTCGATCTTTCCGAAGCTGATCGAAGGGCACATGATATCGGACGTGGTGGCCGTGCTCGGCAGCATCAACGTGATCGCGGCGGAGTTGGATCGGTGATGGCGGTGCTGAAGGCGTTGGAGGAATTTGTGAGTCGACACGATCAGCGAAAATTGATCCCGCTTCTCGGAACTTCCGACGGCTTCATGACGCCGGAGGAACTAGATATCATGCGAGAGATGGATTGAGGGTACTTTTCGATAAAGTGTTTTGAATAAGGTGGCATGGGCGTCTCGCCCATGCATTTTTCCGGCCAAAAAGCATGGGCG
>JANXVV010000265.1 GCA_025351525.1 Humisphaera sp.
CGCCCATGCTTTTGGCCGAAGAAATGCATGGGCGAGACGCCCATGCCACCTTATTCAAAGCACTCATTCGAGAATGTCGCAGCAACTACGACGATGAAGGACAAATTGCCGTTTCAAACCCCACCTATAGATTCAGATGCAACGACGGAAAGTGTTTAGTTTCGCATGACAACGATACTTATTTCGAGCCAGCTTGTCGGTAGGAGGGCTTAAGCGAAACGGTGGCGTGCGTGTCTCGTCCGTGCATTTTTCGGCCAAAAAGCACGGGCGAGACGCCCATGCCACTTTTTCAAAGCATCTCACCAACGCTTCGGTTGGTATTGCGACTTGCGAGATAACTTAATCGGAAAACACTTCGTGGCACGACCCTTGCAATGTAAGTATCTCGTGAAACGAACCAACGAACGCAGGTTTACATATGTGACGCGAACCTGCTGATAAACCCCTTCCCTTTCCCCTACGCCGGGTTAGCCCCCCCGGCGTTTTTTATGCGCGCTCATCGGGGCGAGCCGTGTTTTTGAAGCAACTCAATCAGCCGCGTTCGGTCTTTTGAAAGTGCCAGGCTGAGTGCGGTGCTTCCCTCGGCATCGTGCAGTGTCGCATCCGCGCCGTGATCGAATAGAAAGCGGAGCAGTTCGGCGGACGCGCCACGTTGGACCGCCCAATGCAGCGCGGTGCGGCCACCCGACGTTCGGCCATTCACATCCGCGCCGCGCTCGATAAGCCATTTCGCATGCGGATAGTGCCCCCATCGGGTGAAGTCGCTGACCCATTCCCCGGCCCGCTTCGTTTTAAGACTCGCGCCGGCATGAACGAGCGTTTCAGCAATTTCGTAGTCGCCGTTCCACAGCGCCGGTGATAGTGCCGCGAATGGGTCGGCGCCATGCAGCACCAGCGTCTGTAGTACCGATTTATTCCCGGCGGCGAAATGGATCGGTGGCAGAGCGGCGTACGAACCTACCTTGGCCGGGGCATGCACATCCGCACCCGCATCAATCAACATCTCCGCCACGCGCTTCAAATTCTCACCGGCTTTTGGATCCTCGCCTCCCAACCGCGAAGCGGCGACATAGTGCAGCGGCGTAAGCTGGTTGATGTCCGCCGTGGTAGCCTTGCTCGGATCGCGTTTCAGAATCGTCGCAACATGCCGAGTCTCCCCTAACACGGCGGCAGTGCAAAGATCCCATCGATCCAAATACGGCATCAGGAGCGGTAGAAACTGTGCCTCATGCCCCATCGCGGCCAGCGCGATCGCGGTCACGCCGAGCGTAGCTCCGCGCGCATGAACATCGGCCCCGTTTTCCAGAAGAATGCGGATCACTTCCAGATGCCCCGCTGTTTTGACGAGCGATTTTTTATGTTCGATCACCCGATGCAGCGGGCGATGGCGATGACTGTTAGCGGAGAGACTATTGGCATTCGCCCCCGCATCGAGCAGGGTTTGAAGCACCGCCGCATGACCGTGGAATGCCGCCTCGTGGGTCGGTTCCCAATGGTTGGTCAGCTCCGCGTGCCGATCGATCATGCGATGCACCACGGCCAAGTCTCCGGCAGCGGCGGCCTTGATGAAGCCCTTCACCTCGGCCTTAGTAGCCGCCTTGCAGGTCTTGGTGGAATGATCGATGGTCAGTGTCGGCATGGAGTTTCCCGGGTGAGGGGTTATGGGACCGATCCGACTTCGGATCGAGGCTGTATGATGAACATCGGTCAATCAGGCCCAACGCTGAAGTTGAATTTGATCGTCGATCGCGGCAAAGAATCCGGAGTTGCGCAGTTCGCCGGCGCTCACCGCTTCACTCCGGCTTGGAGAGTTATTGGAATTCAAGTCGCTTCAATCGATCCCTCGCTCTCGTAAAAAGCCGGTGAGGAGAGGTTCGATCGATTTTCGCAATGCGGCGTTCGCGTAGCCGGCCCAGGCCATGCCGGTGGTAACATCGAGCGGGCCATCCAGGGGGCGGCCAAGCCCGTCGGTGATGATGACGCCCGATTCCTCGGCGATTAGCAGCGCGGCACAATCATACGGATGACAGCACAAGCCTTCCGGTTGATTCTGCAGGCGATAGAGCAGAGGCCGCAAGTCGGCGATGAAGCGGTCATGGCCGACGATCAATTCGTAGAACTGCCCCCCGGTGGAAATATATTGATCTTCAAACACCGTGGCTTTGAAAACATCGAGCGGACCGATCAATTCCTGCACCAGTTGCTCCATCAATTCACCGGCCAGCACTTTGGTTCCGGGGAAAAAATTGGTGATCGTCGCAAAACCGTGAAGGATCGTGGTGGCCGTGGAAGGTTGAAGGGGAAGCGGTTGCGATCCCCCATCCCGCAGATCGACGCGCTCGGCGCACGCGCCTCGTCCCTTGATGGCCCACAGCACATCGGCACATCCGAGTTTGCTGGTGGGCAGCTCGGTCATCACCGACACTTCAATGTCGCGCAACCGGGTTTGGGTGCCTTTGTTTTGCGCGACGCCGGCCAATGCCCAGGCGGAGCGCTTGTCGTACATCAGGCCGCGCGTGCCGTCGATCGGATCGACGATGAGGCGAAGTGTGGCGTCTTCTTCCCGCGTGCCGCGCGGGAAAGTCCTCGGCCCTTCAATGCCCCCTTCATCGAGCAATCCCTCGGCAATCAACACCAACGGCGTCCGCCTGCCCCACTCCTCGCAGAACGCTTCCAGCACCGGTTCTACCATGCTGTCAATCGCATAGATCGTGTCCGCGCTGCTCACCCGGTCGATGGCGTGCAGATCCTTCTGATGCCGCGAGCCGATCAACAGATCGCGCACCGTCTTCTGAAAATCCTTCAAGCGTTCGACGACGACTTCCGGTTGATCGAGCATG
>JANXVV010000266.1 GCA_025351525.1 Humisphaera sp.
CCACATCGTCAGTTGCGGCCACCAGGGGGTGACGAAATCGGCGTTGCCGTCGGCGTGGGCGATCGCGTCGCAGAGCAGGAGCATGTTCCCGCTCTCTTCCACCGGCATGCCTTCGCCCCCGTCATCCGTGCCGCGGGCCACAGGATACGTGCCCAGATCGTGCGGGGCGTTTGGAAATTTCCAGTGGTCGCTGGCGGCGTAACTGAATACCGCCACCAATGACGCTTTCGCCATCGAAGGGCTGAGCAGAATGAAGATCGGGTCCTGCGGATAGAACACATCGACGGTGGCGATATCGCCGTTGCTGGTGTTCTCCTTCGTGAACATCAGCAACTGCTTGTTGGCGTCGGCGGCGTAACCGTTGGCGGCCAGGCACTGGCGATACGCCAGCGCGGAAATCTGGGCATACTTCGCCCCGCCGACTTTTGTCAGATCGGCCATCAGCTCGCGATCGAAATTTTCGCAGCGCTTCACCAGACTCGCATAATCCTTCTCAGCGGTCTGGAGCAGATCGGAGGCCGTCGCCCCGTTCCGCCGCCAGTAGGGACGGAGCTTAGCGCCGAAGTATTTGATGGAATAAATCTCGTCGTAAGCGACGGTCAGATGGCGGGAAACCGGCTTGTCGGACACGCTGCCGAGATCGAACGTGAACGCCATCACCGGCTGGTCATCCGACACCGCGCGAGGCATTTTCGAGTCGTTTTCCGCCGGAATCTCACCGCGGGCGATGAACTCATTCAGCATCAACCCATTCCCCCCGACGGTTCCTTTGGCATCGGCGGCAGAAGCGGCGGCGTAGGCATAGCCCCAGGTAATCCGCGTGTCATCACCGGCCGGGGTGAAGAGAGTCTGAGCTTCCGTCCCCACGTTCAACGCCGTCAGCGCGCCCATGGTTTCGCGGGCCCATTTCACCTTTTGATCGTAGGTGTTCACGACCAGTTGCGAGCTGGTGCTGTCGTAAATCGACACCGCGTGGGCCATGCCGTCGACCGATCGCACGTCCCACGTGATATAGCTGAGCGGGCGGGTGAGGACATCCAAATCTTCGGGCAGCGCCGCGGTCATGAAGGTCATGGTGACGTGGACGTGCGAATCGTCGAAATCATAGATGCTCCGCGTCGGCAGCACTTTCACGGCGACCTGCGGCATCGGGGGAAGGCTTGCCGGATCGTTGCCCATCAGCCGTTGCGTCTTGCCGTCGATGCGGATCAGACTCACCAGCGAATGATCGCGGCGCGTCCAGTGGGTGGTGGATTTGTCGGTGAGATGATCGGCCTCGGACCAGATGCTCAAGTAGGGATTGTGCGTGATCAGCGGGACGGCAGGCGGGCGAAACGGCTTTTCCGCACCCGGCACTTCTGCGGCGCGGGCAACTATTGCAGCGCTCAAAATCGCGGTCAAACAAACGGCGGCAACAGCGCGATGGAATCCAATCATCAAAATCTCCTCGGTCGAAACGGGTCGGGTCACTTCAAATTTGCCGGGCGGCAAGTCGGGAACGATATTGGCAATGCGGTCCAGCCGCAATGAAAATGCCGCCTCGTAAATTGAGAGTCTTTGCACGTCGGCGGGAGCTTGATTTCATCCCCCCGCAACCGCTTCCGCGTACAAATCCATCAGTTGCCTCGTCACCGGTCCCGGACGATCGTTGCCGACGGCGTGACGCTCGATACGGCAGACGGGCATGAGGCCCATGATGCTGTTCGTGAGGAAAATTTCGTCCGCCGCCAGCAACCGATTCACATCCACCGCGGTCGTTTCAACTTCAAGCCCCGCCGCCTTCGCCAGTTCAATCACAACCGCCCGCGTCACCCCCGGCAGCACGGCGGACTTCTCCGGGTTGTCGGGGGTTGCCTTCAAATCATCGGCGGTCGGCGGCGTCACCAGCCGGCCGGATTCGATGAGAAACACGTTGGAAATACTGCCGGACTGCAAATTGCCCCCGGCCCATTTCCGCCCGGAATTCGAGGGATCCGCAACGGCATCGGACTGAAGATAGTGATGGACATTGAACCAGAGCGCCTCCCCGGCAGACCGCTGATTGGCGGCGCGCAGGGCGGCAAGCCTGGAAAAATAGTTGAGCGTTTTATGCCCGGCCTGCAGATCGTGGGGATTGAGTTTCTGATCGTCCAGAAGAATGACCGTCAGCCCGCGCTCGTAATATTCCCTCGGGTACGGCGAGAGTTCCGTGGCGGTGAGAAACGCGGTGGGGGAGAGGCGCAAGCCGTGCAGCGGATCCTGATCGGCAACGCCGCGCGTGACGGTGAGGCGCAGTCGGGCCTCCGGCAGATCATTGCGTCGAAGCAGTTCTTCCGTGGCTTTCAACAGCACTTCATTCTTGTATTGCAACGGGATGAAAAGGGCCTCGCAACTTCGACGGAGCCGCTGGAGATGCAGATCGAGCCGAAAAACTTTCCCGCCATAGCTCCGCATCGTGGTGAAGACCCCGGCGGCGTGGAGCAGGCCCGCGTCGCGCAGGGAGATGTTGGCGGCGGAGTCTTCGAGAAATTCGTTGTTGAGCCAGACGATGGACATAGGCTTCTTTCAGAAGAATAATGACGAATGACGAAATTCGAATTGGGTGCTTTGAATAAGGTGGCATGGGCGTCTCGCCCATGCATTTCGTCGGCCAAAAAGCATGGGCGAGACGCCCATGCCACCAGTTTTT
>JANXVV010000282.1 GCA_025351525.1 Humisphaera sp.
CGTCGAGGTCGAGAAAAAGGCGATCGGTCACCTTCACGGGCGTTTCTCCGGCGGCGAAGACCGATCTGATTGGAATTTGGGCCTATATTGCGGAGGACAACATTGATGCCGCCGACGAATTGATCGGCCAGATCGAGGAAGCCTTTGGGAAACTCTCTGAAATGGCAGGTTCTAAAAGTCCGAACTTTATTCCGGATTCTTCACCAGCTCGCGCAATCGATCCGCGAGAATGGGTGCAAATCGATCGCACCACGTCTCATCGATTAACCCCAACTCCAGCTTATCCAGCAAATGAACCTGATCTTTTTTTCGATAGGCCGTGAGCTTGACCCGCGTAAGCACCTCAAGGGTCAGCACTCGAAATTCCTTGCCTTGCTGGAATTCGGTCACGCTTGGGTTGGCGGTCGCATCTTCAGGTCGAACCATTTCACCCGCGAAAAGCAGATGAACTCGTAACACTTCAGCCATCTGCAATGAACCACGTTACTGTAACAAAGCGAGAGTCCGCTTAACCAACTCATCCGCCAAACTGAGCCAAGATCCGGCCTCGTTGCAAACGGCTGAAGTGTTACATGAACTCCTTCACGCGGCGATGCGCCTTCCCCATCGAGAAAAAGATCGACCCCGGCCAAATGGCGATAGACGAAACCGGCTTCTTCCATCGCGACGCGGACCCGGTTCAAGTCGTCCCTCCGAACCAAAATATTGACATCGCGCGTGTTGCGAACCGCTCCCTCGTCAACCTGCGCCACCCAAACCGCAACCGCGTTTCCACCTGCAACGGCGTAATCGATCCCCGCTCGGCTCAGGGCGGTGGCGGCACGCAATAATCGCTCCCGCACTTTTTCCACGGCCCTCACCATCCTGTCCAACGTGTCATCCCGCAAATGGATGCTCGACATGGTCGAAAGTGTCCCCGGATCACACGCATAAACATGCCCGTCAAACCGATTCCCACGAAAATTCAAAGAAGAACCTTGCAAATTTCAGTCGATATGCTGAATATGGGACTTGCGAAAACCTTCGCCGGGTGAACCGGGGCGGATTTCGCGTGCATCATCAACTTCGCCGACGCGCGTTTTCGCGTGGGATCGGATAGGCTCACCGCTATCTTTTCCCCGAGTCGCGTTCAATCGAATTTTTTTCGCATGGGTTTTGGCGTGTGCCAAGCCTTACAGGTTTTGTCCGGAGAACAGGCTATTTCTACGAACTTTCGATACAACGAGCAGATCAGGATTTCCCCCGTTTTTCTGATCGATGAGAGCGACAACAAGGTTGGTCCCACACCCACCGCCGAGGCCCAGCGCCGGGCGCGGGAGGCGGGATTGGATCTGGTTGAAGTTGCCCCGATGGCCCGCCCGCCCGTGTGCAAAATCATGGATTACGGGAAGTGGCGGTATCAGCAGCAGAAGAAAGCGGACAAGAGCCGTGCGTCTTCCAAAGCGGGGCAGTTGAAGGAATTGATCTTCAAAACCGTGAAGATCGGCGACCACGATCTGATGATCAAGGTCAATCACGCGCGTGAATTTCTTAAAGAAGGCAACAAGGTGCAGTTCACGCTCCGATTTAAGGGGCGCGAGATGGCTCACATCGACCTTGGCCGGGATATTTTCACGAAGGTGAAGACCGAGTTGTTTTTCGTCAGCAAGGTCGAGCGCGATGCGAAGATGGAAGGGCGTCGCATGACGCTGGTGTTGCAGCCGGATCATAAGGATGCGACGACGAAGATCCCCGCGAACATCACCGCCGCAAAACCCGCCGGTGCGCCGCGGGCACCCAATTCCGCCATCGCCAGCCGTGCGCCGGCGATGAATGCGGGTGCTGGATTGAATATTCCAGCGCGTCCGATTCGCAACACGGGTCCTGTCGGCGCGAAGTATCCGCAGGCGGCACCGGTGACGAAGATTGCGGCTCCGGCCACTCCGGTGCCGGCCGCACCGCGTGAGGCGACCGTGCCGCCGGAGGCTTAAGGTCAAAGATTTTTCACGATTTATTGCAATTGTAGATAGAGCCGGGCTACATTGGCCCGGCTCTATTTTTGGGTCGAACGAATTGTGTCGTTGCTTTCCGCCATCACCGCCGAGCAAATGCGACACGTCTTAGACGTGTCGCGACTGCTCGTCGTCACCTCCGATCTGCAACTGCTGCTCCGCCGTATCGCCGAGGCGGCCATCATGCTGCTCGGGGCGGAGCGGGCGAGTATTTTCCTGCACGATCCCAGCCAACGGGTCTTGTGGACACGCATCGCGCTGGGTTGCGACGAAATTCGCGTGCCCGATTCGGCGGGCATCGTCGGTCACGTATTTCAAACCAACCTGCAACTGACCATCCCCGATGCCTATGCCGATGCCCGATTCAATCAGATTATCGATCGACGAACGGGATTCGTCACGCGCAATCTGCTGGCCATCCCGCTGCCGGATATCACCGACCACCCGATCGGGGTGTTGCAGGACGGCCAACTGGGAATTTTTCTTGGGGATGCCTCGGGGCACGGGCTGGCGCCGGCCATGATCGTGTCGCAGGCTCGCACGCTGATCCGCGCCCTTTCCGAAATCAATGGCGATCCGCAATGGCTCCTGACGCGCGTGAACGCGCGGCTGACCAAC
>JANXVV010000285.1 GCA_025351525.1 Humisphaera sp.
TCGGAGGCGGGCTTTAACGCGCCAGAGACCTTCGGCCACTTCCGGCAAATCCTGCTGCGCGTATGATATCCCGCTTTTCATGCGTCGTGTGTGTGCGGAACGCACATGACGACTCGGAGTACCGCGACCTGTGGCACCCGATCGACCCGCATCAGTATGATTGACGGATTACACCTGCTTCATCTCCCATCGCTCCGAGAGGTCGCCGAGTTGCGCGGGTCGCACGTAGTTGGAAAATAGAATGTCAAGCCGTTCGTGGGCGGCGTGGAGTTGGGCGATCGAAATCTCCCCCTGTTCCACCGCGTCGATCACCGCATCGATCGCCGCGTTTTGTAAATCCGGCGTCTCGCAGATCAGGAACAGATCGACGCCGGCCCGGATGCCGCGCACGAGGACTTCGCGCAGGGCGTAGTGGTGGGCGATGGCTTTCATCTCCAGATCGTCGGAGACGATGACGCCTTTGAAACCGAGCTGATTGCGCAGCAGGCCGGTGAGGACGGCGGGGCTCATGGTCGCCGGGACGTCCGGATCGATCGCCTCGAAAATGATGTGGGCGGTCATGATCGCCGCCACCCCCGCGCGGGCGGCGGCGATGAAGGGGGGAAGCTCGACCTCCGCAAGCCGTTCGAGGGAATGGGAGAGGCGGGGGAGTTCCAGATGGCTGTCCTGCGCGGTGTCCCCATGCCCGGGGAAATGTTTGCCGCACGCGGCGATGCCGGCGCTTTGCAATCCTTCGATCCAGGCAGTCCCCATCTCCGCGACGAGCGAAGGAGTGGAGCCGAACGACCGGTCGCCGATGACCGGGTTGGCCGGGTTGGTGTCGACATCCAGCACCGGGGCGAAGTTCATGTCGATGTTCGCCAGACGCAGTTCGCGACCGATGACCGCCGCCATCCGCCGGGCGGATTCCGGCGATTCGGATTGACCGATGGACCGCATGGTCGGGAGGCGCGTGAAAGGCGCGGCCAGCCGCACCACCCGCCCTCCCTCTTGATCGACATTGGTGAGAAAGGGGCGATTCGCGCGGGTTTTCAAATCGGCGCAGAGGTCGGCAACCTGTGGGCCGGACTCGAAATTGCGTTTGAAGAGGGTTGCCCCGGCGACGCCGCGCTCGAGGAGCGATTGCATCTCCGGCGGCACGGTGGTGCCGGTGAACCCGATGCAAAACAGGCGGGCGGCGGCGTGTTCAAGATCGGACATGGCCGGAAAGTAACGTCACCGGCGGGTCAGGGCAATGAGAATTGTGGAGGGCGGTCGTCCTCGATCGCCGCAAAGGCAGGGGACTGCCGCTCTCCATTCATTCATCTCCCCCTGATGAAGATCATGGGCTGGTAGCCCCTGCTACGACCAGCAATTGATTTCAGCATAAAAATCTATTCATCCCTCGGCAGCTTCGGCAAAGGAGGCGCTGCCGAAACGGTTCCCTCGATCTTCGTCTCCCCGGACTTGGTTTTAATCTTCCCTTCGACTTTGGCCTTACGGTCGATGAAGAGACGGCCTCCGTCGTTGATGAGGTCTCCGCCGATATGTCCGCTATGTATCAGTTTGGTGTTGTCGAAGACAGTGACGTCGCCGTGAACCTGCCCGTAAACGTGAACGCGACCCCCGTATTGAACGATTAAATTGCCGAGGATGGAACCGCGTAGGTAGAACTTGCCCCCTTCGACGACAGTGACATTTCCTCCGACGTTGCCCCAGAGTTCCAGGGATTCGTTCACCACCAGGTCGCCCGCTATTTGTCCGCGCTCTTCTCGCATGGAGGTGTTTTTACCGGGAAAGGGGGTCGGATGCAAAATCGGGAGGATGTTTGAGGACCATGCGTTTTAAATCCAAGAACATGGGCGAGACGCCCATGCCACGATATTATTCCAGCGGATTCGTCGCAGCCGGTTTTTTGTCCGGGGGTGTGCTCGGCGTTTCGGCATGAAACAGGGGAGGCATCAGACTGAGGGCGAGTGCAATCGCGCTGAGAATGCCCACCGCCGCCACATACCCGCGCAGTCGATATGCCAACCGCGATGCTCGCACCAGCTTGACCGCCACTGCGGAAATGATGCATCCCAAACCCGCAGAGGCCAAGGCGCGGTGCCGGTGCCCCAGTAGGGAATTCACGATCGCGGCACACGAAACGATGAAAGCCGCCACGATGATGAATTGGGTGAAGCGGTAGGCGACATTTGGCCCGGTGCGTCGCTGGCGGACCGTGAACAGGGTTGGATCGAGAATGGAATCGTCGGGCGGTCCGTTCGGCAGGCGGG
Organism: Humisphaera sp.; assembly: GCA_025351525.1. Classification (GTDB taxonomy): domain Bacteria; phylum Planctomycetota; class Phycisphaerae; order Tepidisphaerales; family Tepidisphaeraceae; genus JANXVV01. The sequence continues at coordinate 2,259 of JANXVV010000285.1, forward strand.
GCACGTCGATTACATCCGCCGGCTTCAGTGAACCGCGCGCGGCGGCTTGCATCTCCAGTTCCACATCGCCTGCGGTCAAAATCACCTCTCGCGACGCGATCTGCTTTCGGCGACCGAGCCATGGCGGGCGGGGCGGCGGGTCATTCAAAGGTGGAACGTTTGTTTCCATGAATATTTTAACTCGACCGCGACGCCTCTGACACGTCGAACTCCACTTCGCCAAGCGCCATTCTCAATCCCCGGCTGCTTTTGCTCTGAATCACCAATAATAGCAACACCGCGATCGCCGGCCAGATCACAAACCGAGCCCAGCGCAGATAGGCCAGATTGATGGAAAGCTCGGTGGCGTTGAAGGTCGCGCCAAGGGTGGGATGGGTGATCTCGCCCCAGGTGTAAAGCACGCCGGGAAGCTTGAATTCCGTGTTGGTCGCGTTTGGCGAATGATCCGTTGCGGAGACGGGCGAGAGCAGCAGCGATTGCCAGGGGAACAGCAGCACGATCAGCATTAAGCCCCAGATGAAGGCACTGGTGACGCGTGAGACGCCGATCAATCGACCCACCAGCATGATGGTGACGATCAACAGTTGCACCGCCGCCAGCACCACGGCTAAAACGATGCCCGCGAAACTGGTGATGGCCACGAGATATTCCATCAGTTTCGCAACGTTGAAATTGCCGGGCGGCGTGGCCGCCAAAGCCGGTTCGGTTGTGGTGGAATTGACGGTCGACGCGCCCGATCCCATCCAACCCGGATTATGTCGAAGGGCGAAGAACATCGCCAGTTGGCCCAGCAGGATGAGGAGCAAAAAGAGGAACAACCAGTTTTTGGCGCGCCGGGCCGCCATCATGGCGTCGGCGTAATCGGCGGCGGTAGCGATGGGGGAGTTGGCCATGAGGCTGTCCTACCCAAAACGCCCGGCGTTCGCAAACTTGCGAGAGTGGGTCGACAGAGGATGTGTGCATGACACATACAACAGAATCTTCGTAGCATGGGCAACCTGCCCATGGCCGTGGTACTCTGCGGCGTTGACCGGTACGCCGGTCAACCCGCAAGAGCGAAGCGATCTTTCTTGAGTGATCGAAGAGCGCTTCGCTTTGGCTTGGGTCGATCGGAGTACCGGTCGACATCGCGGGGTACCGCGAACATGGGCAGGATGCCCATGCCACCTAAATGCCGCCGAAAATGTCAGGCAGCCCAGAGGATTTTCCATTTATTTTTTAGTTCGCGAATCTTCCTTGTTATAGTTCTGAAATGCTCACCGTCGAATTCAGCAAACAGCGCCAAAAACGCCTCCTCGAAATCATTCAGCGCCGCAAGCTGGATGCGGTAGTCGTTGGCGGTCCGGCGCACGTCTATTATTACTCGGCTTGGCTGCCGTCCTGGCTACACCAAGCGGGTTTCGTGCTCTTTGCGGATGGCCGTTCGCTGCTGATCTCACCGAACGTCGTTATCCCCGACACGGCGGCGGATCGCGTGGAGCCTTTCGAGGCCAACTGGACCAGCACCCTCCGTCAGGAACAACCGATGGCGGTGGCGGACAAAATCGTCGAAGCGCTTTCCGGTCGGCGGGCGATGAGCGTGGGCGTCGATGCCTCCGCCGTTTCGTCACAACTGGCGATGGCATTTGACGGCTCCTGCACGTCGATCGACCCGGAAATCTGGCAACTTCGCCGGTGCAAAGATGCGGATGAATTGGCATTGATGAAGTCCGCCATCCGATGCGGCGAGGCGATGTATGCGCGGGCACGCGACATCATCGTTCCCGGCGTGGCGGAGTTGGATGTATTCAGCGAGTTGCAATCCATCGCGGTCAAGACCGCCGGTGAACCGATGACCGCGCTATTGGGCAACGATTTCCAGTGCGGCAGTCCCGGTGGCCCGCCGCGTAAGGATCGCGTCGCCAAAGCGGGTGAACTGTATATCCTCGATTTGGGGCCGACCTTTCAAGGTTATTTCAGCGATAACGCCCGAACCTTCAGCGTTGATCGCAGGCCCACCGATGCGCAGATGAAAGCTTGGGAAAGCATCACCGCCGCCCTGAAAATCGTAGAGCAAATGGCGAAACCGGGAGTTCGCGGCCAGGATCTTTTCAAAGCGGTGAATGAGCATTTCAAGGCGACGATGAAGACCGGGCTATCGCATCATCTGGGGCATGGCGTCGGATTGCAGCCGCACGAGTATCCGCATTTGAATCCGATGTGGGACGATGTTTTGATGGAAGGCGAAATTTTCACCGCTGAGCCGGGGCAATACGGCGCGGAATTGGGCGGGGGGATTCGGCTGGAAAATCAGTATCGAGTCACAAAAGCCGGCGTTGAAAGCCTGGTGAATTTTCCGCTGTCACTTATATGACATCCTTTTTTTAACTGGTATTGAATGAAGCGATGACCCCCCGATTCCGTCGCAGCGTTGTTTGCGCGACACATCCGGCGCATCACGTGGCATGGAAATGCTGCCCATGTTCGCGGTATCCCGCGATGTCGACCGGTACTCCGGTTGACTTAATCCAGAGCGGAGCGATCTTCTATCGACTAAAAAGGAAAGATCGCTGCGCTCTTGCCGGGTCGACCGGAGTACCGGTCAACGCCGTGGAGTACCACGGCCATGCGCAGGATGCCCATGCTACCTGAATGCCGCCGAAAATGTCATGTAGCCCGCAGCGTGGAGTGCATCCACTTTGTTTTGCAAAGTGAGGGGTGATCGTTATCATCCTTATTGTTTTTTTAATGGTCGTTAGTGAACAGTCGTTGGTGGCACATGTCGACATCATTTCTCGCGGAGCGGAACAATGCGCAGTTTTCTCACAAAAGTGGCCATTATCGCGTTCTTGATTCAGGCGGGCGTGGTCGAAGCGGGTTTTATCGGTTCAAAGGTTGTCGCGGATCGGCGATACCCGGACTTCACCACCATTCTTGAATCGCGCACAGCCACGGTGGGGCCCGGGGTTGAATTCACGAGCATCATCGGTGAGGTATCCGCGGACATTTCCGATAATCGCATCACTGTGAAGCCCCTCATCACCGGCACCTATGGAGGTGGGGCATTCAACGGTTACACCTTTACGTTCACCGGCGCCTCGAAGATCACCGGCGTGACGGTCGATCCGACCAGCACGTTCGGGCCGGTGATCGTTTCGTTCACCTTCAACCAGATCGCTTTGAATTACGGGGGCGCCACGGTGGATTTCCCGTTTGCCGCGCAAACATTGTTGAATGTGACGTTTGCACCGTCGGCGCCCGGCGTACCCCTGCCCTCCGGATTATGTGGCGGACTCGCTGCGCTGTTGGCGGTTGGATATAGTCGAAAGCGGGTATTCCGCTGTGAAAGCAGGCCCGTGCTATGACTGCACAGGGTGTAACGGAATTTATTGGCGAAAGGTCTGGGGTTATTCAGTGCGGCCGGTGCCCTCGCCGGCGGAGGGGTCTGGCTCGGGCAGCGTTCCGCCGGTGAGTGCACCGGCGGCACCAAATCAGCTTTCGCCAAGAGCGGGCGTCACACCCATCGCGTAATTTTTAATCGGATGTATGGATCATACCTGTTTGGGTGCTTTGAATAAGGTGGCATGGGCG
>JANXVV010000311.1 GCA_025351525.1 Humisphaera sp.
GCGGCAGTCCCCAGCCGCCATACGGATTTTGGAGGGCGGTCGTCCTCGTCCGCCGCAGCGGCGGCAGGGGACTGCCGCCCTCCAGCAGTCGCACGGATTCTGGAGGGCAGTTGTCCTCGACCGCTACAGCGGCGGCAGGGGACTGCCGCCCTCCAGCCGCCGTGGGCGAACCTTGAAAAAATCGCGCAAGGTCGTTGAGTGTGTCGGATGGGAACGTCGTAGTTTAGATTGGGTGTAGACGATGTCTGAAAACGGACAAGTTCATTGGCACGAAGGTCTTTTCCTTCAGCCGCACCACCTGCAGTGGATGCAGCGGCAATTCGGGGAAGAGATGGTTGCCGCGCGCCGTCTAACCTGGTCGTACCCCTACGGCGTGGTCGAGGCGAGGCTGTCCTCCGATGCGCTGGAAAACATGCTCGTGCAGTTCGACGCGTTAAAAGTGGTCATGCCGAGCGGTTTGGTGGTCAGCGTTCCGGAGAACACGCATCTGCCCGCACTGGACATCAAGCAGGCATTCCAATCGACGAGCGGCGCATTCACGATTCGGCTGGGTGTGCCTCTGTGGCGCGCGAACGGCGCAAACACCGTCGAGGCGGAGCGGGCCGACACGGGCCAGCTCAAACGACTCTACCGCGTGAAGGAACTTCAGCGACCGGATGAGAATTCCGGTGAAAACGCTCAACCGGTGCAGATGCGACAGATCAACGCCCGTCTGCTTCTGGAAGGCGATGACGCCGGGGACATGGAAGTCCTTCCCCTGGTGCGCATCGGGCGCATCGCCGGTCAGGATGCGGGGCTTCCGCGGAAGGATCCGGCGTTTGTCGCGCCGTGCCTGGTGCTGGCCGGTTCGCCCGTGCTTCGCGAACTGGTCCGCGACCTCGCCCACCACGTCGAGGCGCGCCGCTCGGAATTGGTTGCCAAAGTCGTCCGCGGCGGTTTCACCGTCGACACGATGCGGGGCCCGCAGATCGCCCAAATCTTTCGGCTGCGAACCCTCAACCGCTTCGGCGCCCGGCTTCGGCATCTCTGGCAGGCGCCCGCCGTCACCCCCTTCGAGACCTATCTGGAACTTCGCGATCTGCTCGGTGAATTGGCCGCCCTGCAACCCGATCGCGACGAATACGAAGTGTCGGATTACGACCACGACAACCCAAGCGTTCCGTTCAGCGAACTATCGCGCAAAATCCGCAAGTTCATCGTGCCCGAGGGCAATGAAGGGTGGGGTGAAAAGAAGTTTCAGCGCGGCGAGCGGATGCTGTCGGTCGACCTCACCCCCGAGGAACTCACGGCCCCCAATGAGTATTTCCTGGGCATTCGCACCGGTCAGGATCCGCGCGGCGTCGCGTCCCTGGTGGAGGATGCCGACCGCTTCAAGTTCATGGCCAAAAGTCTCATTCGCGCCGCAGTATGGGGCGTGTCGCTGGCCGAGGAGCGAAACCCGCCGCCCCAGCTTCCCGCGCATTCGGGACTCAGTTACTTCCGCGTCCTCCGCACCGACAACCCCACCAGCGTGCGAATGTGGGAACGAATCGTGAAGGAGGCATCGATCTCCCTGCGATGGCCGGACGTCGAAACTTCGGATTTTGCCGCCTCGCTATTTTGGACCGTTCCGCAAACCGAGGTGAAACGATGACAGAGGTGCTCGACGAGGCGCTTGCCGACAAAAGTGAGGCGGCGAACGAAAGACTCGCCGCAAACATGACTGAATGACTGGAATAGATTTGGGCTCCTTTCTTCGCAAAATCTTCGGCTTTCCAAGCGGGCCTCAAGCCAATCTCGCTGTCTTCGGTAAGCATCCCGGCTGGGATGACCACATCGACGACATCGGTCTCGACACGGATCAACTGATCGCAGTGCGTCGGGAACTTTATCTCGGCGGGATCGCGGGCAACATTGACTCCGGTGAATGGGATAGGCTTGAACCCGGCTCACAGATCGAGTTCGGCCATGTCTTCGCATGGATTTTCGGGGAAGAGATCGTTGCCGGGCGACTGTGGGCGTCCAGTGATGGAAAGGGCCGCAGCCGATATCCCATGGTGATTGCAGCCCAGTGTGGCGGACACTCGCTCGATTGGGTGCTCGGTGAGGTGCTGCCTCGTCTGGAAAAGTTGGAGACCGATTGCCGCGCGGCCGTGGATGCATCCCGTATCCGACAGTTGGCCCAGACGTGTCGGCGGGAACTGGCGACCGCCGCCGCCGCACCGGTGAAAGCGAAGGTCGCCTCGTCCGAACGCAAATCCCTTGCGCGTCTTGCGGAGAGTCCGGACCTGGGAGTCGCCCAATCGGGTTTGATTTCGCTCTTTTACCACATGCAAAAAGACATGGCCGCCTACTCCGCGGACGCGCGCGAGCCCAGGGCTGATGTCCGCCACGCTCCGCAGCGACCGGGTCATGTGCGCGTGCCTTGGTGTGCCCCCACGCCGGCCGAGGCGTTGTCGCTCTGGTCGGATTTCCTCAAAAATTATCTGGTGCCGCACGTTCCCATGCTTCTCATTATGCCAACCGGTCACCCCTGGTTGGATATCATCGTCGGCGACCCGACGCATTCCGAACTGTTCTGCCTGCGCGCTTCACGGCAGGCGATGGCCCTGACCACCGAAATCCCCTATAGCGTTGACGAGGAGTTTGCGGCGCGCGTTCGGAGGCTCATCGCGGCCGCAAAACGAGAGTAGGCCCTAAAAGACCCGGGATCCTCGCATTTGGCTATCCGGTCCCCTCCCCCCGGAGTACCGGAGCGAGGGGATCGGAGTGGCGGCTTTTTAATGTTGCGGCGGCACCGGTGGCGTAGATCAGGGGGTAGAGTTTCTCGAAGTACCAGAGTTTCGCGAAGTAGAATCCGATGGGAGTGGGCTCAAAATCGGAGTGAGTCAGCCGTGCCTGATCGAGGTAGGCGAGGCCGTTTTTCAATGCGATCGTTGGTTCGGTTGAGCATTCGGCGAGGGCTTGGAGGGCGAGCGAGGTTTCTTCGACGGAGCCGGGTGTTTGCGTGTCACCGCCCCAGCCTCCATCGGGATTTTGGGCGAGTGTCAGCCAGCCGATCGCGCGTCGCATCATGGCGGACGCGGCGGCATCGGGTAGTAGGGTTGAGAGCGCGGAGAGGACGCGCGAGGTGCCGTAGGTGAAGTTCTGCTCGTTCTCGCCTGCTTCACTGCCGAACCACAGGGGTGCCCACGAACCATTCGACCGTTGCTGTTTGGCGAGATATTCGAGTGCGGCAATGGTTGCAGCTTTAACGCGCGCGGCCGTTTCTGGAGAGATCAAATCTTTCCAGATCGCCCAGGCATGAAGGGCGTGGGCGGTCAAATCCGCGCCGCTGCGATCGAAAGGCAATGCGCCCCAGCCACGGCAGAAGGTGGGCACGCCGCCGTCGCGATTTTGTAGATTGAGCAGCCAGGTGATGCCGAGGGCTACGGCTTCAATGACCTGCGGGTCTCGGAACCCCAGATGCCATAGGGCTATCAATGCGCCGGCGGTGTCATCGGCATCGGGGACACCGCCGGGTAAATCGGTCCATGCCCAACCTCCGGGGGCGGCGTGGGTGTAGGGATGAACCACCTTATACTGCTGGCCAAGCAACCAGTCGCGAAGGTGTTGGCGATCCGGCGTTGGTAGACTCGCCGGGAAATCGGGATGGCGCGCAAGGGCGTTGATCGACAGGGTGGTGACCCAGGTGGCGAGGTTGGTGTCGATCGGCCAACTTCCGTCCGGGCGCACCGAACGGAGAATGAAGTCGATGCCATTTTGTACGACAGGATGTGCAAGGTGACCGGCCCCGATCAGGCTCATCGTGACGAAACTGGTGAGGGGTGTTGCTTCGAGGAAACCCCCGCCTTCCGGTTGGATCGATTGAAGTACCCGAAGTGTTCGCGGCCCGATAACCCATCGCAGTACCCGGGTGATCGGATTCCAAGTAGGGCGATGGAAATGGCGGACATGCCCCATCGCGATCAGCGCCGGCAGCGCATAGCTGACGACCGGCAGGCGGATGATCTGGAACCATCGATGCGGGCACGCCGCCAACTCGAACGGGAGTTGGGGTATGTAGCGCCAAGCGGTTTTACCCGTTCCCAGGCGACCGGCCAACGCACATAGGGTCAGGATAGGGACTGAGAAAGTTCGGTCTTTGCCGTAGCGATCCCCAATGGCCCGAGCAAGGATTTTGGGTTCGACCGAGCCGGCGGTGCGAGTCAGCCAGGCCTCCGCATTTGAGATGGGTATTCGCACTGTTTCGTCAGTATCGGCCGAGAGGGCGGCCCAACAGAGAGCCGTGGTGCTTATGTTGCTTGCGTTTCGGATCGTATCGCCCCAACCACCGTCGGGGTTCTGCGTTTTTAGGAGCCAATTGATACCGAACTGTATCAAACGGTTCAGTGTCTCAATCGGCTCTATGAGATGGTTCGCGTTTGTATGTCGAACGTATAGTTTCAACGAGAAGAGTGCGGTCGCGGTGGACAAGGCGCTGCTGGAGAGTTCACCCTCCCAATGGCCTTGGGAATTTCGGGCGGCAAGCAGGCGGGCTGTTAGATCCTCGGATAGAGTGGGGGGATTGGCGTTCACAGGCTCAGGTGTCCGAGGGCCAACAGGCCGTAGTAGGTATATTCGGTGTCGAGCATGTCGTCCGTCCAGTTGCCGTGGAATGAACCCAGGTTGGTCCACAGGGTGTCTATGTAATCGAGACACGGTTCCTGAATCGCACTGAGATCCACCTGCATCCCGGCCAGCGCGTGAAGCGCGGTCGCGGTGGAGAGGAGATCGGGGATCGGTGCTTCGGGCAGGGCAAGAAACCCACCGTCGGGCCTACAGCAATTCAGCAACCAGCGGCCTACTTCCGGATCGATCGGCTGGCCCAGATGCCGTAACAATGTGGCGGCGGCGGCGGTGGCGGGGGTGAGACCGACGGGGACATCTTCCTGATTGGAATAACCTCCGTCCGCCGCACGGAGTCGTTGAATGCAATCGAGCATGTCCAGTGGGCGGGGCCTGTCGAGATTCAGGTCTTGATAGGAGGCTGCCGCGAGAAAGCAGCCATACAGGGTGCCGTGGAATTCCTTCATTTTCGGGTGGTTTGATTGAGACGGAGCGTAACCGCCATCCTGCGAACGATGCCGTTCGATGCGTGCCGCGATACCGAGGCGCGGGGCCTCATCTCGAAGTATGGCGGGAAGATTTGCCCAGCACCTTGCCAGGCAACCGAGGTGGACGAAATCGAGCGATTCACCGTCGCCGAAGGGGCGAAGGTAGGCGGCGATTTTGGCGTGGGGAATATCGGCGCGAAGGGCGATGAGTCCTTCGATGCCGAAGACGGTGTAGTACAGATCGCTGACGCCGGCGCGGTCTTTGAAACCACCGTCGTCGTTTTGCTGGCCGCGTAGAAAGTCGGCGACGAGGTCGGCGGCTTCACCCAGCAACTTGGGCGACAGCCTCGCGACCTGGAGCATTTCGAGCCTCAAACTCACTGCACCAACCCTTCACTTCCATGCTGAAAATCTTCGTGATGACGCGGCGAAGCAGACCTTTCAAACTCGGGTTATCCAGTTCCGCCAACGATCGAATCGCCTGTTCCTTATATGAATCGAGCAGTCCGCGGCAACGGTCTTCGGAGCCTGCTTCGCGAACGATCTCACGGATTTGATCCGCCATTTTGGGCATCGATTGCCGTGTCCAGACAGCTTCGATCAAGGCGTGTTTGTCGCCTTTCGTGCGCTCGTGCGCGAGTGCCAACGGCAATGAAGGCCGTTGCGCGCTGACATCATCCCCGGCATGACCGGCGGTGAGATCGTCCAGATCGTCGCGAATCTGATAGGCGATGCCGAGGGCTTCGCTGTACTTGACGAGCACATCGGCGACATCGTCATCGGCCCCGCCATACAGGGCACCCAGACGCAGGGCGACTTCGAAGGCGGGCGCGGTTTTGTTGCGGAAAATGTCGAGTACTTGCAGGGAAGTCAACGGCATGGGCGCGCGGGCCCAGCAAAGTTCCGCACCTTGCCCGAGGCATAATGTCCGGTGACCGATGGCGGCGACGCGGATCATTTCTGCCTTCGCCTCCGCCGGTGCGTTGCATTCGGCGATGAGGCGATACCCATCGCCAAGCAGCAGGTCACCGACGTTCAACGCCAACGGCACGCCGTACTGCGCGTGAAGCGTTTTTTCACCGTAGCGAAGTTCGTCGGCATCTTCGATGTCATCGTGGACGAGCGATGCCTTGTGGAAGCATTCGACGGCGACGGCGAGTTTTCGCAAACCGGCCGGCAGCGGGGTGGTGGGGTCTTCCTGCATCGCCTTATATGCGCACGCCGCCAGGAAGGGCCGCCATCGCTTGCCACCTTTTTTCGCCAGCCAGTCGCGGGCGATTTTTTCGGTCTGCGATTTTGCCGGCCCTACGATCGTGTCCAGCATCGCCGGTTCAAACCACGCATCCACCTCGCCGCGAAGCGTGTCGAGATCGAGGCGATGGGTACGATCGTCGCTGGTCAGATGAATGACATCCCACACCCAATCCAGATCGATCGTGGTGTCTTTGCAGTCGTCCTGCAGCAGTGGAATCGCCACGCCGGGGATGGCGGCGGACTCCATGTAGGGGAACGCTTTTTCCAAAACGGACAGGCAACTGACCCCGACGATCGCATCGATCTTACCGGTCTGAATGATCGCCATCACAAGGGCCGATCCCTCGGCGACCAGCACGGCGTAACCGAGGCGCTCGGCCTCGGCTTGAAGATCCTGGATCGAGCACAGGCCGCACTGTTTGCAGAGCAGGCCGAAGTCGTCGAAGGGAGCCGGGCATTTGTCTTCGATGCGGAGGCACTTGGGCAGAAGCAGTAGTCTTCGCTCGAAGGGAACGGTGGCAAGGGTTTCTTTCCAGACTTCGCTGTTGAGCAGGATGGCGGCGTAGTCGCGAAATGCACCGTCAAAATTTTCCTGCTCGATGAACTGGTCGGAGTGCTTGCGGAGTTCCTGCAGGCCGAGCGGCGGCACGGGTTTGACGCGCTCGACGTAGGCTTCGATGCGACGCTTCATCTGCTCGCGCGCAGCGCGGCTTTGGGGGATGTTCGCCTGCGGAGGGCGCACGCGCTCGGGCGGCACGGCGGGGGGGAGATTGAGAACCGGGATCTGCATGACAAAAACTCCGTAGGGGAACGTTGAAGGCTTAGGAACGGGCTCGAAATTAACTTCCGCATAGGGGTCGGGTGCCACAGGTCGCGGTACTCCGAGACCTGTGCCGGCTTGGCCGAAAGACACAGGTCTCGGAGTACCG
>JANXVV010000313.1 GCA_025351525.1 Humisphaera sp.
GGTGCGCCGGCGACCCAACCCATCAGTTTGGCAGATGGCGATTGGCCCGGCTTTCGCGGCTTGTATCGCGACGGGCGGTTGACGGGTGCGAGCATCCGAACCGATTGGACGGCCAACCCGCCGAAGCAATTGTGGAAGCACCGCATCGGTCCCGGCTGGTCTTCGATGTGCGTCGTCGGCGATCGGGTTTTCACACAGGAACAGCGCAAGGAATTGGAAGCGGCGGTCTGCTTTTCAGCGACTGCGGGTCTGGAATTGTGGTCGCACACCGATCGCACCCGCTTCGATGAATCGATGGCCGGCGCAGGCCCGCAGGCCACGCCGACGTTTGCCGATGGAAAACTTTATGCGCTCGGGGCGAATGGAAAACTGAATTGTCTGGATCCGTCAAACGGGGCAGTGATCTGGGCGCGCGATACCGCCGCCGATACGAATGCGCCGGTGCCCATGTGGGGATTCTCTTCGTCGCCGTTGGTGAATGCCGGTTTGGCGACCGTCATCACCGGGGCGGCGGGCAAAGCCGTCATCGCCTACGATGCCTCCACCGGCAAACCCGCCTGGTCGAGCGGGGACGGCTGGAGCTACGCCTCGCCACAGTTGGCGACTGTGGGAGGGGTCGAGCAGATTCTATTCGTATCCCAGAACGGATTGAACGGAGTCGACCCGACGGATGGACATATCTTATGGAGTCATGATTTTCCCCTGCCGTCCAACGCCAACCGTGCGGTGCAGCCCACGGCCATCGGCGACAACGGTTTCCTGCTGGGAGCCGCCTTCGGTACCGGCACGCGGCGGATCAACCTCACGCACGAAGGCTCCACCTGGCGCACCATCGGCCAGTGGACCAGCCATAATTTCAATCCCTACTACAACGACCTCGTCTATCACAAAGGCTTCTGCTACGGCTTCGACAACAGCGTCTTTGCCTGTCTGGACATCGCGACCGGGAAAACCAAATGGCGGGCACACGGTTACGGGAACGGCCAAGTGCTGCTGCTGGCCGATCAGGATTTGCTGCTGATTCTCACGGAGACGGGCGAGGTGGCGCTGCTGGATGCCAAGCCGGAGGAGGCGCATGAAATCGGTCGGTTTCAGGCGATTGAGGGGAAGTCATGGAATCATCCGGTGGTCGCCCATGGGAAGTTGTTCGTTCGGAATGGGGAAGAGGTGGCGTGTTTCGAGATTGGAAAGTAGTCGTTCAAAATTTTAAGCCGAGGCCGAAAGCCGTAGGAGACGGCCCGGGTTCTTTTGGGTGTTCAAGAACCCGGGCCGTCGCCTACGGCTTTCGACCTCGGCTCAAGGTAATACTTCAATTCTATGGCAATAATCGAGCGTATTTTCGGCCAAGTTTTACGACGGCCGGTTTGACCATCGAAAATTCTTTTTGAAAATCGACGACCTTCTCCCCGTCGAAATAGACCGCCCCTTCTTTCACCTTACGAATCGCCTCACCATTGCTGACGGCCAGGTGGGCGGCAACAAGCAACGGGGCGATTTTGTGCGGGCCGACACCGACGGAAAATTCCGGCATGTCATCGGGCACGTCTTTTTTCACGAACTGTTTGATGAATGCCGCCTCCGCCGCCTCGGCATCCGGCGACGAATGCAGCCATGCGATCAGATGCTTTGCCAGCTTGATCTTCGCATCGCGCGGCTTTTGGGCGATCAACTCTTTAAATTCCGCCTCCGGCAAATCCGTCAGCAGCGTGTAGTAACTCTCCATCAACCCATCCGGCAGCGACATGATTTTGCCGAACATCTCACCGGGCGCATCGGTCACGCCAATGTAGTTTCCCTTGCTCTTGGACATTTTCACGTGGCCATCCGTACCGACCAGCAACGGTGTGACGATCACCACCTGCCCGGCCAGCGGGTCGCCGGGATTCTCCTCCTTCTGAAATTCGCGGCCAACGAGGTTGTTGAACAACTGATCGCTGCCGCCCATCTCGACATCGGCATCGATGCAGACGCTGTCCCAGCCCTGCAAAAGCGGATAGAGAATTTCATGCAGGCGTATGTCGACGCCATCCTTGTAGCGGGTGGCGAAATCCTCGCGGGTCATGATTTGTGCCACGGTTTTGCGGGAGGCCAGTTTGATGATCTCGACGAGATTCATCTTCGCCAGCCATTCCCCGTTGTAGCGCACTTCGAGATGCTCCGGGCCGGTCAGAAGAATTTTACCGACCTGTGTGACGTAGGTTTTTGCGTTGGCGTCGATCTGTTCGCCGCTGAGCACCGGGCGGGTGCTGTTGCGACCCGAGGGATCGCCGACGCGGGCGGTGTAATCCCCGATGATGATGACGGCTTTGTGGCCCCACTCCTGGAACTGCCGCACGATGCCGAGCGGCACCGCGTGACCGAGCGTGACATCCGGGGCGGTTGGGTCCATCCCCAGTTTGATGCGCAGCGGCTTGCCGGTCTCGTGGCTCCTCTTTAGCTTGGCGCGAAGATCGTGCTCTGACAAAATTCGTTCGCTGCGGCGGGAGAGAGCGATAAGTTGATCGTCGATGGAGTGGGGCATGGGTGTTTTTGGGCAGATTCACTGAAGAAAATAAAACGCGGTTGAATTACGGCGCACACAGAGACCGGCGACCGCATTCTAAAGCAGCCGGGCCAATTGGTCCAAATCTCAAAAAAAAGGGGGAACCGCGAAGCCGCGAAAACACGAGGTGGAACGCGAAGGAATTCCTCTTTTGATTTCTTCGCGTTTGCCTTCGCGCTTTCGCCGCTTCGCGGTTCCCCTGTTTTGGTTGCGCATCTTCCTGCGGGGTGATCCATTCTCAATGCCCGCGCATCAGCAGCATATACTGCATCGTCTCCAGCGAATTGAACAGGCAGTGAATCGTGATGGTCGCCCAGAGGTTGCCGGTGCGCTCATAGACGTATCCCAGTCCCAGCGACAAAACGAAAATCGGAGGGGCCATCCACAGCGGGTGGAAGCTGGCGAAAATGAGCGAGGTTAAAAGGATCGCCATCCATCCGTGCCAGGGCGCGGGTTGCAGCAATCGCGCAG
>JANXVV010000314.1 GCA_025351525.1 Humisphaera sp.
CAACCCCGCGCCGGCCATCCCCATCGCAAACAGTGCCACGAGCCACGGCTGCGCCCAATGCATCGTAAACCGGTCGTGATGCAGGATCGGCTTGGTCGCATAAGGTAAAAAACACAGCACGACGGCGAAGAGAACGAGAGCCGTATTGCCCGCCCGCTTCCAGATGGGAATCAGCACCAGCGGCATCAGAAAATAGTTGAGCCATTCCACCCCGATGCTCCACATGGGCGGATCGATGCGGTGAATCCAATTCGGGCTGAGCGCATGAAGGATCAACAGGTGGGAAGCGAGTACTTTCCAGTCGAAATAACTTCGCCAATCGTCGTTGCCGAAGGCATAGCTCCAGAACTCGCCATCGTGTCGGCGCATGGAGGGTACGAAGGCGACGAGCACAAAGCACAGTGCGATGGCCGCGTAGTAGGCCGGCACAATCCGGCGGGTGCGACGCCAAAGGTAGCCCCCAAACCCATCCCGCAACCGACCCTCGGCCGACCGCGCCACCGGCAGCATCAGGCAGAATCCTGACAGCAAAATAAATATCGCGACCGCATAATGCCCCAACTGCATGAGCGGTGTGAAGTACCGATAATACTCCGCTTGCGGCTTAGCCATCTCCCCCAAATAGATCTGCGAAATATGATGAAACACCACATAAAACGCCGCCCACCCTCGGATGCCATCCAGAAAATTCAGGTGCGGTTTCTCCACCGACGGCAAGCCGGATAGTTCCGGCACCGCTGAAATCAAATCACGGCCTGGCATCGCTTCAGTCATCAAAGACATAAACCCTCACCCTTCTGTCGGTTGCCAAAGCACTTCACTTGAGCGGTCGACAGGATGAAATGGATTGCTCTTTTATTGCATTGCGGTAGCGTACCCGTCTCCCGGCGCAGACGCCATTATTTTCAAGGATTCCGAAATGCCCGATGCACCCGCCGTTCTCAACTCCGCCGAAGCAACTCGATTGGGCGAGTTGACGCCGCAGCAGGTCAAGAGCGGCATCGCGGCATGGCTGGGATGGCTGTTCGACGGATTGGACATGCACCTGTACACGCTCGTCGCCGCCCCTTTCGTGGCGAGTTTGTTGAACGTGGGCGAGGGCGATCCATCGGTGAAGCCGCGCACCGGATTTATTCAGGCGGCATTTCTGGTGGGGTGGGCATTGGGCGGCGGATTTTTCGGACGGCTGGGAGATTTGATTGGCCGCAGCCGCGCGCTGGCGTTGACGATTCTGACTTACGCCGGGTTTACCGGACTCTCCTTTTTCGCCCACACCTGGTGGCAGTTGCTGATCTTTCGCTTCATCGCCGCTCTGGGCATCGGCGGCGAGTGGGCGGTCGGTTCGGCACTGCTCTCGGAAACATGGCCGAAAAAGTGGCGGCCCTGGATCGCGGCGGTCTTGCAGACCGGCGTGAATCTCGGCGTGTTGCTAGCGGCATTGACCACTTTCCTGCTGGCGGGACATCCGAAAAAGTACGTGTTTCTGGTGGGCGTGTTGCCGGCGTTGATCGTCTTCTGGATTCGCCGTGCCGTCCCGGAGCCCGCCGAATGGCACGCGGCGAAGTTGGAATCGCAAGGGGCCACGCCGGGAATCTCCGATTTATTCAAGGGCGAAGTTCGCCGGATCACGCTTCTGACGATTGCGGTGTGCGCCTGTTCGCTCAGCGGATGGTGGGCATTCATGTTCTGGATCAATCAGCATTGGAACAATCTGCCGGAGGTGAAGGCCTGGGATAAAATGCACCGCGAGCAATTCATGTCCTGGGCCTTTTTCGGAATCATCGGCGTGTCGATCTTCGGCAATTTTTTCGCCGGTTGGCTCGCCAAACAGATCGGGTATCGCCGGGCGATCTCACTGATGTGCTTCGGACTGTTCGCGACGATGTTCGGCGGCTTCATCATCCCCCGATCGCACACGGCCCTGTTGCCCTGGACGCTCGGCACCGGATTCTTCAGCGGCTTGTTCGGCCTGTTCACGATGTACCTGCCGCCGCTGTTCCCCACGCTGTTGCGAACGACCGGCGCGGGATTCAGCTATAACATCGGCCGAATTTTCGCGGCGATCGGAACGCTGGTGTTCGGCGTCTGGTCGAAGGTCGGCGATCTGCGCCCGGCGCTGTTGCTCGTGGCATTCCTGTTTCTCCCCGCGGTGATCGTGGCTTGGATGATGCCCGACCTGGAGGATGACAGTCTCGAAACTCTCCAACCTCTCCAAGCCGGGATGGAGCGGGAAGCGTAGCGCCCTGCGCAATCCCGGATGTCTTCGACTCCTGCGCCGAGGAAGAATCCGGGGCTGCGCAGCTCGTCGCACTCGCCGCTTCGCCCCGGCTTGGAGAGAGGGTTTGGAGAAGGGGATTGAAGAAGGTGTATCTGCTTACAGGTAAGAAGGAAATTGAAGATGAGCAAAATTAAATCGCTGCCGAAAAGAGATCAAGTCAAGCCATCGGACTGCTGGGATCTGTCCAGCCTCTTCAAAAACGACGCGGCGTGGGAGAAAGCGCTCACCGCCTGGACTCAATCCATCGCCGGTTTCGAGCCGTTTCGCGGGAAGCTTGGGGACAGCGCCACGATGCTGGCGAGCTGTCTTCAGTTCGATGCCGACCTCGATCGCGCCGCTGAAAAACTCGGCACGTATGCGTCACTGCGAACGACGGAGGATCAGGCCAATAGCGAAGCTCAGCGGATGAACGGGCGGTATCAGCACGTCGCCGCCCAGGCGGCCGAGGCGGCCAGTTGGATCCGGCCGGAGATCATGCAGATCCCGGCGAAAAAGATGGCGACTTTCCTGGCCTCGAAAGAGCTGGCCGGATGGAAGTTGGCATTGGAACGAACGCTTCGATATCGCCCGTATACGCTTGGAAAGAAAGAAGAAAATCTGCTCGCGATGCAGGGGCCAATGAGCGAGGCTTCGAATCAAATTTTTCGCCAATTGAACGATGCGGATTTGAAATGGGGGCTGGTCAAAAATGAGAAGGGCGAGCGGGTCGAGCTCGGGCATTCCTCATTCTCGGCGTTCCTGCATTCACCCAAACGAGCGGTGCGGAAAGAGGCGTTCCATCAGTATTACGCGCAGTTTGACGCCCATAAAAACACAATTGCAGCCTCTCTGAATGGTTCCGTGCAGCGCGATGCGTATTATGCCAAGGCGCGCGGTCATGAAGGCGCGTTGAAAGCGGCGCTGTTCCACGACAACGTGCCCGTCACGGTGTACGACAGCCTGATCGCCTCCGTCCACAAAAATCTCCCGGCGGTTCATCGCTACTACGACCTTCGCAAACGCAAAATGAAGCTGTCGGAGATTCACCAGTACGACACCTACGTTCCCATTCTCAGCGAGCTCGAAAAACGGCATACGTGGGATCAGGCGGTGAAGGTGGTGGTCGATGCGCTCGCGCCGCTGGGCAGTGATTATTGCCGTGAATTACAGCGCGGCATGACGGTGGGGCGATGGTGTGATCGCTATCCGAACCAGGGCAAACAGAGCGGCGCGTTCAGCAGCGGCAGCTTTGACGGGCAGCCGTATATTCTGATGAACTACCAGCCGGATGTGCTGGATCACGTTTTCACGCTGGCACACGAGGCGGGGCATTCGATGCACAGCTATTACTCGGCCAAAAGCCAGCCGTACCAGTACTACAACTACACGATCTTCGTCGCCGAGGTTGCCAGCACGTTCAACGAGCAACTCCTCGCGCGGCATATGATGACCAAGGCAAAAGACGCGAAGGAAAAGGCGTTTTTGATCAATCGCCAGATCGACGGAATCCGCGGCACCATCATCCGCCAGACGATGTTCGCGGAGTTTGAGAAAATCACCCACGCGCTGGTCGAAGCGGGTGAACCGCTGACCGTGGAAACGCTGCGGCGGGAGTAT
>JANXVV010000318.1 GCA_025351525.1 Humisphaera sp.
TACAAAGGAAAATGCTGAAGCGCAAAGGTGCTGAGATTGCAGAGACGCAAGGAATCAATTCAATGAATTCTTCTTTGCGTTTTCCTTTGCGCTCTTTGCGTCTTTGCGGCCATATTGGGTGCTTTGAATAAGGTGGCATGGGCGTCGCGCCGATGCATTTCTTCGGCCAAAAAGCATGGGCGAGGCGCCCATGCCACCAGTTTTTCAAAAGACCCTATTCTTTACATTTTACGTTTTAGTCTTGATCCCCACCGGGCACCACTCCCTCAACCCGCACTCACCGCACTTCGGCTTCCGCGCCTGACAAATCGCGCGGCCATGGAAAATGAGCAGGTGGGACCACAGCGCCCAATCCTCGCGCGGTACGATCGGAATCAGATCGCGCTCGATCTTGACGGCGTCGGTGTGCTTTGTCAGCCCGAGTCGTTGGCTGAGCCGAGTGACGTGGGTGTCGACGGTGACGCCGACGTTGATCCCGAAGGCGTTGCCCAGCACCACGTTGGCGGTTTTTCGTCCGACGCCGGCCAGGGCGGTCAGCTCGTCCATCGTGTGCGGCACCTCACCGCCGTGCTTTTCGACCAGCGAGGCGGCCATCGCCCGGATCGATTTGGCCTTGTTTCGGAAAAAGCCCGTGGACTGAATGTCCCGCTCCAGTTCGTCCTGTGGCACGGCCGCGTAGGCCTGGGCGTCGCGATACTTTTTAAAGAGACCCCTCGTGACGATGTTCACCCGCGCATCGGTGCATTGCGCGGACAGGATCGTGGCCACCAATAATTGCAGGGGGCTCTCGTGATCGAGGCTGCATTTAGCTTCCGGGTAGGTCTTTTTCAGGATCGGCAGAATGACTTTTACGCGTTCCGCGCGGACCTGGATTTTCCTGGCGAGAGGTTTTTGCAGCATGGGATTTACCGCGAAAAACTGACCGTGATGGCCGTGGAAATGTTGCCGCTGAAGAGCACCAACCCGAGCAGCAGCAGCAGCACGACGGTCAGCACGTTGACGCTTTCGTGATGGTATTTGTCGAACTGCTCTTTGGCGGGATTGGCAATTTCCGGTTGATCCGCGTGATCGAGGTATTCCTGGCGGAACCGGGTGATCTGCGGCCACACGACGCGCCAGTCGTACAGCACCATCGATGTCGCAGCCAGGCATAAGCCGGTTCGGAGAATGATCTGCGTCAACGGTCCCGCCCCGCTGCGCTCGGCCAGCGCCCACTGCCCGAGCAACCCGATCAGCACCCCGCCGGCACACGCCAACTGCATGCGGTTCAGCACCGCCAGCAGATTCGCGACGATCGTTCCCGCCAATAAATCCGCGTGCTGATTTTCCAGATTCACGCTTAGCACGGTGGGCAGAATAGGTTTCTGCTCTCGCACGGTGCGAAAGATGATGGGTGCCGCGATCGCGATGAACAGAACGCCGCCGAACCAGGTTGATAAAGACAACCAGTAAATGATCTGGACGATGGGGAAGAGGAACATGCCTGGATTATGGCAGGGTATTGAGGAGAGACAAGGGAACCTGCGGTGTGGCAGGCGAGTGCGGTTTTTAAAGTGGTGTACGTTGATGCCGCTTGCGGCTTAGCCGTGCTGCCCATTGGAGAGGCGACACGGCTAAGCCGCAAGCCGCAAAGGCCGATCGACAAAGTGGGAAATCGTTTTAATCCGCCACTTGCACCACGGCTTTCTGCCGGCCGGCGACGCTCACCTGACAGTTGGCGAGAGACACTTCATTGAGCACCTTCTGCAGCTCGAGCACATCCGCAATGGTCTTGCCACCGACAGCGGTGATGACATCACCCTGAATGATGTGGTCCTTCAGGAAGGGGCTGGAATCGGTGATACCGATGACCATCAATCCGCGTGTCGGTTGATTTTGCTCGGATCCCTTTGGAGGTTGCCAATTGGCGGGGATGGGGCCGAGCAGCATTCCCTGCCAGCGGAAGCGGCGACTTTCCCGCGTGACGGCGGCGGTCGACAGTTGCCGGCGGCGAAGCGTCAGTTCGGTCTCCACCATTTTGCCATCGCGGTAGAGTGAGATTTTCGCCGGTCGCTCGACGCCGGCGGCACCGATCACGCGGACGAAGTGATCGCTGTCGCGGACAATCTCGCCGTTGATCTGCACGATGACGTCGCGCTCTTTGATGACGGCGGTATCGGAGGCCGGTGAGTCGCCTTCGACGCCATCGACGCGAACGCCGATAGCGTTTGTAACGCCGGCGACCTGGCGATCGTGTTCCGTCGCGGTGCTGACCATCACGCCCATGTAGCCGTAGACGATCTCACGCCCTTCTTTCAGATCGTGAATCGCCTGCACCAGACGAGGGGTGACCGGCATCGCGAAACCGATCCCGTTGGTTTTCTTTTCCGGAAGAATGACGGCGGTGTTGATCCCGATCACGTCGCCGTTCAAATCGAACAGAGGGCCACCGCTGTTACCCGGATTGATCTGGGCGGTGGTCTGAATCAGATTGTTGTAGAGGCGGTTCTCCTTTTTGGAGAGCTTGGGCAGCGAGCGATCGAGGGCGCTGACGATGCCGACGCTCATGCACTGTTCGCCTTCAGTCGCCAGGCCGTAAGGATTGCCGAGGGCGATGGCCCATTGCCCGCGCTTGAGGCTGTCGTAGGCGGCGAATCGAACGGCGGGAAGATTTTTTGCGGGAATTTTAAGGATGGCCAGGTCCGAACGCGGATCGGATCCGATCACCAGTGCCGGATAAACCTTGCGGTCATCGGTGGTGATCCAGACATTTTCAGCTTCGCCGACGACGTGTTCGTTGGTGAGAATATACCCATCGGAATCGATGACGAATCCGGTGCCGACCATGCGGGTGGTGCGCTCGAGGATGACTTCGAGACGCTCGTGGTTCAGCGTTTCGGTGCGGAGCGATTCGGTGGAATCCACCGGGCTGCAAGCGGCGGAAATGGAGACGACGCACGGGGCGACACGGCGGCTGATGCGCTCAAACTTCTGCTGTAAGCCGGCCAACTCGAGAGTGTCGGCGGCGTTGTCGAGATCGGAGGCGAGGACCGCCTCGCCACCATACGCGCGGCTGATGATCTGAAGCGGTGCCGCGTGGGGAACCGCCGGACCCAATAATGTAAACCCGACCAGCGCCGAGGCGATAAACCCGCCAAGGCGCGCCACATGCCTTTTTCCCATCGAAACCCCAAACTTCAGAGCCCGATTTTCACCGGCGGACCATGCAGTCCTTTTCCAACGCGCTTCAAACGCCCGACGAAGCGCGCGGCCGGCGGCGATTCCTCCGGACCCCCTTCCTGTGACGGATTGGACTCCAGAGGAGAATACGTTTTTTTAATTAGCCCGAAACACCAAAGCAATCAGCAGGCCAGATGAGCCTGACTTAGCCCAGGACAGAGATACGCGAATAGGTTCCGCGACGTTCAGGCTTTCTCAATAAATATCGGCGGTTTGGTGGCAGGAGTCACGGCGAAATCAGAAATGGATGAAAATTCACGCGAATAAAAGGGTCTGTGACCTGCGCAGTGATTTGACGCCTGCGAGGTTCTTAAGCACATGTCTGTGAGATGGGAAGCGCAACGATGAGGCAAGCATTTCCGACTCCCTTTTCTCGGTGTAGCGGAGAGAGGAATGAAAAAACGCTATCCATTTGAATCATAGCCGTGGGCGGAAGCCCCCCGGGCTTCCGCCCACCGCTAAGATTCAAA
>JANXVV010000323.1 GCA_025351525.1 Humisphaera sp.
ATCCTCCCCCGCCGCACCTGCTTCGCGCTTTCGCTCGGAACCGCCCCCTCCTTCTGCGGCACCAGCGGCTTGTCGCTGTAGAGCTCCCGCTCCGACAGCCCGCTCAGCGCCGCCTCCACCTCCCGATCCAGCGCGGTGTCGCTATTGGGACGGAACTTTTCTTTGTACAGATCATCATGCGGTTGCTTAGACATCTTTCCTCTCGACAAGTAGAAGTCGGCCGTGATACAGGACTCTGGCAATAGGTGCCAATGCACTGATCCGATTCCGGCAATAAACCCCTCTGCCTTGCGTTACACTCAAGCGTCATCGGACAAACCGGAATATGTGATAGGATGATGACCATGCCGATTCATTGGATCAAATCAACTTGGGTTGGATTGCTCGGACTGACGATTTCGTTTGTCGCTCCCCTCAACCACTCACTGGCCGAAAATGCGCCTACTCCGTTAAAAGGCATGGATCTGGAAGGCAAAGTCGCCGCACTATCCGACAAGCCCGACATTCGGGCGACGGCCCTGGTGTTCCTGTCGACGCAATGCCCGATCTCCAACAAGTACATCCCCGAATTAAATCGCCTGGCTTCCGCGCATCAAAACGATGGCGTCCGGTTGTTCGCGGTGATCTCCGACCCCACCATCACGCGGGCCGCCGCCGGTAAATATGCGAAAGAGTTTCAGATCGCGTTTCCAGTGCTGTTCGACGCCTCGGGTGAATTGGCCAGGCGACTTTCGCCGACGATGACCCCCGAAGCACTTGTGCTCGATCGCTCCGGCACGGTGAAGTATCGCGGGCGGATCGATGATCTGTGGGTCGATCTCCGCAAGCAAAAAGTGGAGGCGACTCAACACGATCTGGCCGATGCCCTTAAAGCGGTGGCTGCCGGCCAATCGCCGTCTTCCGCGAAGACGCCTTCCATCGGATGTTTTTTTGAGGCATGGGGCGACAACGCAGTCTCGCCAAAGGTGACCTACACTCGCGACATCGCGCCGATTCTGAATGCCAACTGTGTTAAGTGCCATCGCGCCGGAGAGATCGGCCCCTTCCCACTGACCACCTACGAAGAAGCCGGCAAACACGCGAAGCAAATGGCGAAGGTGACGACGGAGCTGCTCATGCCGCCCTGGAAAGCCGAGCCGGGCTTCGGGCATTTCATGGATGAACGCCGATTGAGCGGCCGCGAGGTCGCCCTGCTGGCCGCCTGGGCCAAAGCCGGAACCCCGCAGGGTGATCCGGCCGACCTGCCCGCGCCCATGGTGTTCTCCAGTGCCTGGACGCTCGGTGAACCGGACGTAGTGCTCGAACCTACCAAGCCATTCACGGTGCCTGCCATAGGGCGGGATGCCTACCGCGTGTTCTCGCTGCCCATTGACTTGCCGGAAGACAAGTACGTCGTAGGCTACCAGTTCAAACCCGGTTCCCCCACGGTCGTTCATCATGCCCTAGTCTACCTTGATGACTCGCATCAGGCCCGCAAACTAGCCGATGCCAGCGCCGATGGCGAACCCGGTTACGCCCATTTCGGCGGCATCGGTTTCAAACCCAGCGGTGGTATCGGCGGCTGGGCACCCGGTGTCTCACCCTACTTCCTCCCCGATGGCATTGGTCGGCCCATGCACAAAGGTACCGACGTCATCGTGCAGGTCCACTACCACCCCGATGGCAAAGAGCATCAGGACACCAGCAGGATCGCCCTCTATTTCGCGAAGAAACCGATCGAAAAGGTGACGACGAGCTTCATGCTCGCCAACTTCGCGATCAACATCCCCGCCGGCGAAACCCACTACGTCCGCACCGCCAGCCTAGGCCCGATCCCCGCCGATGTGACGCTGCTGGGCATCACCCCCCACATGCACCTCGTCGGCAAAAAGATGAAAGTCACCGCCACCCAACCCGATGGCACGATTGTCCCGCTGGTCAACGTCACCGACTGGGATTTCCGCTGGCAGGATCAGTATCGCTACGTCGATCCGATCAAGCTGCCCAAAGGAACGGTCGTCAACATGGAAGCGGTGTACGACAATTCCGCGAACAACCCGGACAACCCCAACACGCCTCCGAAGCGGGTGATGCACGGGGAGCAGACTACCAATGAGATGTGCATCTGCTTTTTGCAGTACACGGTGGATGGGGCGAAGGTGGCGACGGGTGGGCGTGAGGGATGGCTGCGGAAATTGTTAGGACGGTAGACGATCGATTCAGCTAGTTGGAGCGGAAACTAATAGCCCTCGTCTTCGTTCTCCGGCATAATCGCTTCGGCAACCAGTTCCCGCCATGCCCGATGAGTTTCTTCCTCGGCTCCCGCGGCAACGAGGCGATTGTAAACGTCACCCTCATCCGTTTTCAACTGCGGAAACCTCAGCAGAAGAACCGCCACATCGCGACGATCCGTGAACGCTTTCGGTCGGCCCTTTCGGGACACGAAGGCGATGACCTTGGAAGCGATCAATTCCGCCGGCGCCGCGACCTGCACGCCATCAACCCTTTCCACGGGCGGAAGAAATTGAACGGCGCGGATGTCGACCAGGTGACGATTTCCTTTCTTCTGCACTTGGAAAAGCCTGAATCCTTTTCCTCCCGCCACCTCCCGAACACATTCCGCAATGTGGAATTGAAGGCCGAGGTGTTCCTTGAGCTCTTCCGCAAAATCGCGGGCGCGTGTGGAGAGGACATCCACATCCTGCGTCATGCGCGGTTCGCCGACATAGGCATTGACGGCCTGCGCCCCAAACAGGGCGGCATGATCCAAGCCGCGCAGAAAATTTAATACCGCGTCTTGAATCGTGGCGAGCGGAAGCGGTTCCCGCATGAGGAACTCCTGGAACGTCAATGAACCATCACCGAACATTTTCAGAATGATAACGGGAACGGCGTCACAAGTGAAAGCCAGGGGTTTCCCGAGACGGTGAAAACACCTGCGCACCACCGCGCGTCATCGCTCATCAGCAGGGGACGCATGGACAATCGACCCCATTTTGGAAGATTCCAGATGATTTGAGATTTGAACTGGCGAGGTCCAACCGTGACTTTGGATCGATGCGTTCAAGACACCAATACGATAAACTGAAATCAATGCCTTGTGGTGTCCTTCCCGTTTGCGACAATGCCGATCATGGCCCGCGAACGCATTTTATCCGGTGAAGCCCAAGGCGAGGAAGAAACCCACTTCAACTACGCCCTCCGTCCCCAGCGCTTCGAGCAATACATCGGGCAACCTACCTTGATCCGCAAGTTGACCATCGCCGTCAAGGCGGCCCAGAGTCGCAAGGAACCGGTCGAACATACCCTGCTGCACGGCCCGCCGGGATTGGGCAAGACCACGCTGGCCCATGTCATCGCCAATGAGATGAAGGCCCAGGTGCACATCAGCAACGGCCCGGCGATGAGCAAGCCGGCGGATCTGGTCGGCATCCTCACCAAGTTGCAGCAGGGGGATGTGCTGTTCATCGATGAGATCCATCGCCTGCCCGCCGTCGTGGAAGAGTACCTCTATTCGGCGATGGAGGATTT